>NZ_DQDX01000107.1:1324-1928 GCF_003525665.1 Flavobacterium sp. | reverse complement strand
TAGATTTGAGATGTCAGTTATCAGATATCAGTTTGAATTATCCGCACAGTTTGTCATTCCGTAAGAATCTCATTTTTAAGAGAAAGATTTTCTGTTATTAAATCCAAATCAGATTTTGAAATTGACGTTAAATTTAAATTGTATTTTGTTCCGATAAAGGTTTTGTTTTTCACGCAAATTGAAATTTCATTATTGTTTTTAATATCAAGTTTTTTAATATAAAACGTACTCAAATAAGAGTATTTATTCGAAAATTCACTTTTTATAACAAAAGGACCACTGTATAAATTAGTAGGATAGGAATATCTTAAATACATAAAACATTCATTTTTAGTAAAATGAAATTTACAGTAATCAAATTCGCTTCCAAAATTCACAAAAACATTAAGAGCAGACATAGATGTTATTCGTAAATCTTCAGTTTCTTTATCATCATCCGATACTATTGAGTCTATTAATTGTCTATCTTTTTTTAGTTTCAAATATTCTTTTACACCGATATAAATTATAATCACTGAAAGTAATATTCCAAATACTGTAAATAATGTTTCCATGTGATAATTTTATTATCAAAAGAGACTTCTGAAAACTGCGACTGAAAACT
>NZ_DQDX01000107.1:0-1192 GCF_003525665.1 Flavobacterium sp. | reverse complement strand
GAAAACTGCGACTGAAAACTGACTACTAAACTTTACTTTTTAAATCCAAAAACCAATCTGTCAAAACCGGCAACATAAACTCAGATGTTTTTAAAATCGGATTGAAAAAAATAGAATTTTCCTGAGTTTCTTTACTAACTAAAGCATCGTCAATATTCACTTTTTGAAACAAACTTAATACAACGCCTAGCATTAAAACCGTTTTTAAAACAGCAAAAAATGCGCCACCCAATTTATTCAACCACCCTAAAAAAAGTGTACTAGCAATTCCAGAAAATACTTTGGCAAGTAAATGAATAGCCACAACAATCAAAACAAAAGTTAAGATAAAAGCAATTACTTTAACCGATTTTGAAGTTCCGTCACCAATCATATTTCCAAGTAAATGCGAGAATTTCACGGCAATATAGATTCCAACAAAAAACGAAATAACAGAGGCAAATTCTACAAAAAGTCCATTTTTTAAACCTCTAAAAATGCTATAACCTAGCAAAACAGCAAATACAATATCTAATAAACTCATAATTTCAAATTAAAAAACAAATATAGAAGAAATTCCAAAAGACAAATTCCAAATTCCAAAAAATCATTTTTGATAAACTATATTTGCAAATGGTTTTGAGTTTCAATACAAAATCTGAAATCAAAATTCGTTAATCGACAATCAAAAATCACATGTCTCGAGATATACAACTAAAAGAACGATGGGAAAAAGTCGTTGAAATACTATCCAATCAATTTTCGCAAGGAGAAGATTTAGATTTGGATGCCATAATTTACCTTATCGGAATTCAAGAATTAGGAAAATTTCATCGCGAATTCAAAAAAGACGAAAAAGTAAACCTAATGCACATCGCAATTTGTAGATTATTAGAACCTTATGGCTACTACGAATTTGATTTTGTAGACAAAGACGGATGGCCACATTACAAAGTAAAAGAAGAATTGCCACCATTAAAAGCAGGAGAACAGACCATTTTAATGAAAGATGCGATTGTCAATTATTTTATAGAAAAAGAACTTATTGATTAACTTTTTAATTGTGCAAAAGGAAATAAATATAATTCACGAGATTACACCTTATAAAAATAGAGTAAAATATTATATTCTAACTTTTATTGGAATTGTTTCTACAGTAGGTTTGTTTTTCTTGATAAATAACAAAGTTGAAGATTTTGGTTTAATAATTTTA
>NZ_DQDX01000110.1:12579-18252 GCF_003525665.1 Flavobacterium sp. | reverse complement strand
TGATTTAGAAGTAATTTTATCATATTTGTCTTGAAGATGATTGTGGGCACGGATTGCAAATCCGCGCTATCGGGGTTAATACTTTCTACTAAACAGTGATTATGAGAAAAATAATTGTGCTTTTTATATTATTTGCTTTTATGCTTCAGAGTTGTGGCGAAAGTTGTGGTGAGTGCTTTACTCCGCCACAGAATTTTATGTTTGAAATTGTAGACAAAGAAAGTGGAGCGAATTTGTTTGCAAATGGAACTTATATGAGTAGTCAAATACAGATAAAAAATACTTTAAACGATTCACCAGTTGAATTTACATTTATTAATGAAAATAATAGTAATCTAATTTCAATTGATGGAATTGGTTGGAAAACTGAAATTGTAAATCTTAAAGTAGATATTACCAACAATCAATTATTTAAGTTATATGTTGATGCTGAGAGAAAATCTGCTGATTGTTGCAACTTTACAAAATATAATGAAATTAACTTATCTGAATGTGAATTTGAATTAGATTCGCAAACTGGAATATATAAAATTCTTGTAGAATGATTTAAAACGAAATCCCAAGCTAGCGCGAGCATCATGCTCGTGCCCACAATGAGAATAACCCAAGCTCCGCAAATCTCTCCTGACTTTGCGGATTTTTTTATATAAAACACAAAGTCTTTTCTAAAATTGTAGTTGTTTATTACGTAAAGTCTAGCCCTGATAGCAACGAAAAGCCCGGAAGTAAAACAACTTATTTTTCTTGCTGTAAAAAAGCGACCAACGGATCCCGAAACTTCGGGACTTTTTACAGTGTAGAAAAATTGTTGTTTTACTGAGGACTTGTAGTGTAGAGCAGGAAATAGCTTTAAGAAAACAATTGGAATCAACGTGTCTTAAAAATCCCTTAAAAGCGACTTAAAATAATTAAGAAATCCACAATTTTAAATTACTTTTGTACCACTTTTAAAAAAATCATTCCAAAATATATCATGGATAAAATTAAATCTATTCTTTTCTCCACTCGTTTAATGGCAATTTTGTTTATTGTTTATGCCGCAGCAATGGCAGCAGGAACATTTATCGAAAACGATTACAATACTGATACGGCTCGAATTATTATCTACAACTCTTGGTGGTTTGAGGCAATTCATATTTTCTTTTTAATCAATTTCTTCGGAAATATTAGTCGTTATCAGTTGCTTAAAAAAGAAAAATGGGCGACGTTATTACTGCATTTATCGTTCATTTTTATTCTGATTGGTGCCGGAATTACTCGTTACATAAGCTACGAAGGTATGATGCCAATTCGTGAAGGTGAATCGGCTAATCAAGTATATTCTGATAGAAATTACCTTACTTTTTTTGTTGATGGTACGCATGAAGGTGAAATGAGAAGACTAGTTTTTGAAAAGCCATTGTTGCTTTCGCAAGCGGTTAACAATTCGTTTTTGTTCAATGAAAAATTCTCTGAGGAAAAATTTGAAGTAGAATACAAAGACTTCATTATGGATGCCAAAGAAGTGGTGAAGGAAAACCCGAAAGGAAAATACCGTCTTAAAATGGTAGAATCGGGTGGAGGCGAACGCCACGAACATTACTTGAAGGAAGGTGAAGTTCAAAATATTCACAATGTTTTATTTGCATTGAACGCTTACACTAAAGGTGCGATTAACATTACCATTAAAGATGGTGTTACTACAATCGATGCACCATTTGATGGAAGTTTTATGCGAATGATAGACAAAATGCAAGGAAAAGTACAGCAAAATGTACCGCAATCGTTGATGTTTCGTTCGTTATATAATTTAGGTGGCGCGCAATTTGTTTTTCCAGATCAACCTATAAAAGGTCAGGAAGAATTTAAATCGAGCGGTGATTATAAAAATAAAAAAGGTGATGATGCTTTGGTTATCAAAGTAAGATCGGGCGGACAAGAAAAAGAAGTAACGCTTGTTGGAGCTAAAGGAAAACAAGGTGTTCCGCAAAGTTTTAAACTAGGAAAATTAGAATTCACGATGTTCTACGGAAGTAAAATTTACACGTTGCCGTTTAATATAAAACTAAATGATTTCGTTGCCGAGCGTTATGCTGGAACTGAAAAACGTTATTCGTCATTTGAAAGTAAAGTGACTGTAATTGACGGAAAAGAAAAATTTGATTACCGCATTTATATGAATAATATTTTAGACCATAAAGGTTTTAGATTTTTCCAAGCCAATTTTGATCCCGATGAAAAAGGAACAGTACTTTCTGTAAACCATGACTTTTGGGGAACTTTGATTACTTATATTGGATACTTTCTGTTATACTTTGCTATGATGGCAATTCTGTTTACCAAATATTCTCGTTTTGCTGATTTAAAACGTAAATTGGAAGTGATTAAAGAAAAGAAATCGAAATTGATTACGGCTTTATTTTTATTATTTTCGTTAGCTGGTTTTTCTCAAACTCATGATGAGCATGACGGTCACAATCACGACGGACACAATCATCAAACGCAAGTTCCAGTTCAGAATCTAAAATTTAATTATATAGATTCGATTTTGAAATACAAAGTTTCAGAAAAACATGCTGCGCAATTTGGTAGATTAGTTATTCAAGATGAAGGCGGACGAATGAAGCCAATCAATACGTTTTCATCAGAATTACTTCGTAAAGTGAGTAAAAGTGACAAGTTTAAAGACATGAATTCTGATCAGGTTTTTGTTTCGATGACACAATTTCCTATTGCTTGGTATGAAGTTCCATTGGTTTACATCAAAGTAGGAAACGACAGTATCAGAAAAATTATCGGAATCAAAAAAGACGAAAAATATGCTTCGCTGAAATCGTTTTTTGACGCTAAAGGAAATTACAAGTTGTCACCTTATCTGGAAGAAGCTAGTAAATCTCAAGTTCAAAATAATTTTGAAAAAGACTTTGTAGAGACCGACAAAAAAGTAAGTTTATTGAACAAAGCATTAAGCGGACAGATTTTGAAGATTTTCCCAGTTCCAAATGATTCGAATAATAAATGGTCTTCTTATTTAGAAATCAATCATGCAACAGGAACATCGTTGGATACTATTAAAAATGCGCTTCCTATTTATTTGGACGAATTGATGAAATCGTCACAAACCGATAATTATACTATGGCCAATACGTTCTTGGTTGGAATGGAAAATTATCAGAAGAAAATTGGTGCAAAAGTTCGCCCATCAGACGATAAAATCGATTCGGAAATCTTGTATAACAAATATGATATTTTTAAAAATCTATATTATTTGTACATGATGAGTGGTTTAATGATGTTGTTGTTTACCATTGTAAATATCTTTTTCGAAAAGAAATCCATTCGATACATCATCAATAGTTTTCATATTTTCATTGCGTTTTTATTTTTGCTTCATACCTTAGGATTGATTGCTCGATGGTACATTTCTGGTCACGCACCTTGGAGTGATGCTTATGAAAGTATGATTTATGTAGCTTGGGCAACGATGTTTTTTACTTTAGCATTCGATAAAAAATCTAAATTAACTGTCGCTTCAGGAACATTTGTCGCTTCAATGATATTAATGATTGCACATTGGAATTGGATGGATCCAGCGATTGCCAATTTGCAACCTGTATTAAATTCGTATTGGTTAATGATTCACGTAGCCGTGATTGTTGGAAGTTATGGTCCGTTTACATTAGCAATGGTTTTAGGATTGGTAGCTTTAATTCTAATGTTGTTTAGAACAGAAAAGAACAAAGCCAAAATGGATTTGAACATTAAAGAAATAACTTATATCAATGAAATGGCGCTTACTATTGGTTTGGTTATGTTAACTATAGGAAACTTCCTTGGCGGACAATGGGCAAACGAATCTTGGGGTAGATATTGGGGTTGGGATCCAAAAGAAACTTGGGCATTAATTAGTATTATGGTATATGCTTTTGTAATTCACGCACGATTTGTTCCAGCTTTACGAGGTGTATGGATTTATAATTTAATGAGTGTTGCCGCTTTCTATTCTATTATGATGACCTATTTTGGTGTGAATTTCTACTTAACCGGATTGCACTCGTACGCTAGTGGAGATAAAGTTGTAACACCAGTTGAGTTTTATTATTCGTTAGGTTTTCTAACCATTTTAGCTACTGCAGCTTTCATTAAAAACAAACAATTGGCTTCAAAAAAGTAGTCATAAAAATTATAAAAGTAAAAAAGGTTCAACAATTAAGTTGAACCTTTTTTGGTAATATAGGGTTTAAAATATTATACTTTTCCTAAAGTGTACAATTGTTCCATTGTTGGCGATTTGCTTCCGCCTGCAGGTTCAAGAGTAATTCCAAATGCTTCGGCATCGCTTGTTCCGCTTACAGCAAATAGTTTTTCGTTGTTGCCTTTAAAGTCATCCAATAAACCAATGCTTGTTGGCGTTAACCTTGGGCTCAATTTTAAAGACCAAATTTGATATACTTTTCCTTCTGGTGGTTCTGGTAAACCTGTTGCATCAACATAAACCGTTTGCTTGTCTTTATTCCAATAAATTTTAGCAAATGATGTTGGCGCTACAGCTTGTCCAGCAAGAGCAATTACCGTGTTTTTATCATCTCTAATAACGTTTAATGCAGTAGCTGTTTCTTTATTTTTCAATTCTAATTCTACCACCGATTTCTGTAAATTTGATTTTTCAGTTTCGATAGAATTGATTTTTGTAGAACTGTCATTCAATTCGTTATATTGATATCCAACTCCTAATAATAGAGCAATCGATGCTGCCCATCCAAGATATTGAGACCAATTTGATTTGGATTTCATCTCAATAACTTTTCCATGTTTCATTTCGAGTTTGGCTTTAATTTTCTCAAAATTATCAGCTGATATTGTTGGAGAAAAACTACTTGATAAATTCAATATTGCCTTTTCGATTGATATAATTTCGCCTTTTATAGCCGGACTATTGCGTTCTAGTTCGCTAATTTCTTTAGTTCTTGATTCATCTAATAAACCAAAAACATAGAGTTCTAAATCTCCCGATTCGATATATTCTTGTGTTGTCATTATACTTGTAAATAAGTTCTTAAATCATTAATACAATTTCTATTCTGTGTTTTGACAGTTCCAAGCGGAATTTCAAGTTCATCTGATGCCTCTTGTTGTGTGTATCCTTGAAAGAATAATAATTCTATTAATTGGATACATTTTGGTTTTAATTTATTCACAAATTCTCTAATTCCAATAGTATCGATCCTATTGATTAACTTGTTACTGTCGTCCAATAGATGTACGAAATTATCTGATGATAGGTTTTTTTGACTGTTGTTGTATCCTTTAGAACGTAACTTGTCGATGGCTGTGTTTCTAGCAATATTAAGCATCCAAGTATAAAGTCTGCCTTTGGTTTCATTGTAGGTTTCAATGTTTTTCCAAATTTTTACGAATACTTCTTGAAGTACATCTTCGGCTTCTTCGGTTTCTTTTACCAAATTGGAAATTACAGAAAATAAACTTTTGGAATACATATCATACATGATAGTAAAACCGCGCTGATCCTTCTTAAGGATTAACGGAATTAATTCTTCTTGAGACATAATGTTCTTGTTTTTTTGTTTAGAACCATACTTACGAAATTTTTAAACGTTTGGTTTTTTTCCAACTATATTTTTTTTAAAGATAAGTTCTAAATTTTGAATCAAAAAAAAATTAACATTTTTCAGA
>NZ_DQDX01000110.1:8338-12570 GCF_003525665.1 Flavobacterium sp. | reverse complement strand
AAAATAAAACCATAAAAAACTTTCCTCCGTATATCATCGTAACAAAAAACATTAAAACTCATTAATTATGAAAAGGAAGTTAAAAATAATTGCTCTGAGTATAATTGGAACAGCATTTTTATTATTTGTTGTTTTAGTTGTTCATATAGCAACGGCAAAACCGGTAGAGTATGATAATGCTACTATGCAAATTAGTAGAATAGATTTTCAAGAACCATTAGATTCTATGAAAATTAAAGAGATTCACAGAAATTTAAAAACCATTCCAGGTTTTATAAACGACAGTTACAATCTTAAGAATAATGTAGTTGTTTTTTTTCATGATAATAAGATTGCAGATTCCAAAAAAATCTACGATGAGCTTATGAAAAAAGGCGATTACAAAGCAACAAGATATATTTTACCCAAAGGATTAGAATCTAAAAAAGTATGTCCTGTTATTCAGGAAGGAAGTTTTAGTTACCACTTTTCTAGAGGTATTCAACGAGTTTTTAATTAATCTTTAAATATTACAATCATGAAAAATGTTAAAATGGCATTAATTGCCCTGTTAATCGGATCTACTGTATTTGTTACAACTTCTTGTAACAATGACGATGATTCTGGACCAAAATCACTTTACACAAAATTAGGTGGTAAAAAGAAAGTAGCCGACCCAAATAATCCTAGCGTAATGATTGAGCAAGGTCGTTTAAGCTACCGTTCTGTAGTTGACTCAACAATTGTTTTAATTGTAGGAGATATTGTTGCTGGTGCACCAGGAAATTTAGGAGCACATTTCGCACCTGTCGTGGGTGAAGTTTCTTCTGGAAATGCTACTAACGTGGCAGTTTTAAGTAAAAATTTAACCGATTTTTTCTCTGCTAATACTGGTGGAGCATCTACAAACACATACAGTGGATTAGATATGGTAAGCGCACACGATCCAGCTATTAACCCAAGAATGGGTGTTAAATCTACCGATGCAAATTATGACAAGTTTATTGGATATGTTGGTGCAGCAGCTGGTTTAAATGGTGTTACTGATCCAGTTATCATCAATGAAGTAGTAGCAGTTTTGGAATCTTTAAGAGATCCAATTGTTCAAGCTCCGTAAATTTGTTTTTAAAAATTAGACATTTATTTTAATAATAATTTGTTTATGTTTTTTTGTTTGGAGCCCAATAATTTATTGTTGGGCTTCTTTTTTTTTCTTACTTTTATAAAAAAAATATCATGAAAAAAATACTTCTGCTATTGAGTGTGGTATCGCTCTATAGTTGTCAAAATCAGGCTCAAAATAAAGTTAGTAATCAAGTAACTTCGGTTCAACCCATGGAAAAACAAACTATTTATCAGTTTAAAGTAAAAGATTTAGAAGGAAACGAATTTGACTTTGCTTCACTAAAAGGAAAGAAAATACTTGTCGTAAACACAGCATCTAAATGCGGATTAACACCTCAGTACAAACAATTAGAAGCAATTTACAATCAGTACAAAGATCAAAATTTTATTATTGTTGGATTTCCAGCAAATAACTTTGGGCAACAAGAACCTGGTTCCAATAAAGAAATTGCCGAATTCTGCGAACGTAATTACGGTGTAACATTTCCTATGATGGAAAAAATTTCTGTAAAAGGATCAGATATGGCTTCAATCTATCAATTTCTAACTAAGAAATCTAAAAATGGTTTGAAAGACAGTGAAGTAGAATGGAATTTTCAGAAATACTTAATCAATGAAAAAGGTGAATTAGATAAAGTAGTTTCACCACAAGTTTTACCAACCGATCCAGTGATTGTTGATTGGATTAAAGGTTAATTTAGAGAATAGAATAAAGAATATAGAGAATAGAATAAAGAATATAGAGAATAGAAAATCAGAAAACTCATAAAATTGTTTTCTGATTTTTTTTTATAAAATTTGTTACGTTCAAGGATTTAAAAAGTAGGAAATTGTAGGCTCAAAATTTTAGATTTAGCACTGAAAATCAAAAGTGCAAAACAAACTTTAAATCAAGTTCTAAAACCTTAGTGTTTCAAAATTGCTTTCGGCAGTAGTAATTATTTGCAAAAGTATGGGTCGTTAGGATTTTCAGGTTCGGCGTAAGTTCCAATTCCGTTTGTTGCGTAAAAACAAAAGTGCATTTTTTTAGAAGTTATACCGTCCATTCTTACTTCAACAGAAGTTCCTCGATTACTCTCTGGAGCAGAAGCTGATTTATTTTGATGTGCTGGAATGTTATTGAGTGTTACAATTTCGCTTTTAAAAATTTCGCCATTATCCTTGATGTAATCAATATTTACATTTACTTCATTTAGCATATAATCAGTATCATTAGTTACGATTACATCCAAATTATTTATTCCGCCAAGTTCATAGTAAGTATATTCGTTTGTTGTTACTCTAATATATTTTTCAAAGTTATTTCTGTAATTTCTATTTTTAATTGTCAATTCTTCATTAATTCTATCTGTTTCGGCATCAACAGTAACCTGAGAATTATCAATTCCAATAAATTCTCCATTTTCGTTATATATTGGTTCTGGGTCGTTTGATACTAGTGATAAACCAATAAAAACTAAAGCTAAAACTCCAACACCAATTAAAACATTTCTCATAGTTTTACTTTTTTTTGGCTCAGAGTTTTGATTATTTTCATAACTCGGTTTCGTAAAACTTGGTGGATTTGCATTTGTATTTTGGTGCGCAAATTTTTCAAATTTTGGTGGAGTAGAAGTAACTTCTATAATTGATTTTAATTCTTCAACATTTCCTGCAATTGTCCAATTTTGTAATCCATCGTACCAAATTGGAGTTTCATTTTTTATTTTAATTGTCTTTAATTGTTCAATATCAAACGGACCATTTTCTACTTCGTCGTTATGAATAAAATACTTTCTCATTTTTTCTATATGGTTTTTATTTTCTAAGATTTTCTATATTATTGCCGCCAAAACTGAGCTTATCTAAGTGTAAACTTCCAACTTCCATCTCCTAAAGCATCTTCTGCATAATTATACTGTGCAACCAACGCTCAAATTTATATCCCGATTCTTTGATGTTTCCAACAATTTCAAAGCCAAATTTCTTATGAAAATCGATGCTGCTTACATTTTCAGAATCAATTACACCAATCATGGTGTGCAATTTTTGAGCTTTCGCCAAATGAATTAATTCAGTTAAAATCATTTTTCCGATACCTTTTCCAACAGAATTAGGATGCGCATAAACCGAATGTTCTACAGTAAATTTGTAGGCTTCGCGAAATCTAAATTCACTATAATAGCCAAAACCAACTACAGTTTCATTTTCAATTGCAACAATAATTGGAAAACCTTTCTTGACTTTATCATCAAAAATTGCTAATTGATTTTCTAAAGTTCGCGGTTCATAATCGTATAAAGCAGTAGAATTTAGAATATTATAATTGATAATTTCTAAAATTGCTTGCGTATCTTCAACTTGGTAAGGTCTGATTCTAATTTCCATGGTTCAAAAATAGTATTTTTTAGCCATAAAGAAATCGCTTAATTAACTTAACTTTCTTATTGGTTTAATTTCTACTCAATAAATAACTTTGTAACTTTGTGAAAATTAAAAGCCTTTGTGTCTTTGCGCCTTTGTGGCAAAAAAAAGTAAGATGAAATACCCAAAAATACCTTTAGCGCAATCTATCATAGAAATTTTTCGCGCCAAAGGAATCCAACATATCGTAATTTCTCCAGGTTCACGAAACGCTCCTTTAACAATTGGTTTTGTAAACAATCCAAATTTTACTTGTTATAGTATTGCTGATGAGCGTTGTGCTGCATTTTTTGCACTCGGAATTGCACAACAAATCAACAAACCTGTTGCTGTTGTTTGCACTTCGGGTTCGGCTTTGCTCAATTATTATCCAGCTTTTGCAGAAGCATTTTACAGTGAAATTCCACTAATTGTGCTTTCTGCCGATAGACCAAAAAGCAAAATCGATATCGGCGACGGACAAACCATTCGTCAGGAAAATGTATTTGCAAATCATTCGTTATTCGATGCCAATTTAAACGAATTTCCATCTGATGAAAACGATTTATTGATTAATGAAGCACTAAATACGGCTTTCGCCAAATGCGGTCCAGTGCACATTAACGCGCCATTTGAAGAACCATTATATGAAACTGTTCAAGAACTTTCGGTAAATCCGAAAATAGTTTCAGAAGAAATTGTGAGCAATCAAATTGAAGATATTTCAAGTTTTGCAAATGATTGGA
>NZ_DQDX01000110.1:6213-8280 GCF_003525665.1 Flavobacterium sp. | reverse complement strand
GATTGGAGTCAATCCAAAAAGAAGTTAGTTTTAATTGGAGGTTTGATTCCAAATGAAATCGAACAGAAATACTTAGATATTTTAGGAAATGATGCTTCAGTTGTTGTCATGACCGAAGTAACATCGAATGTGCATCATTCAAATTATATTACAAATATTGACACCATAATTACACCTTTTACAGAAGAAGATTTCCTCGAATTTCAACCCGATATTTTGTTGACTTTTGGCGGAATGATTGTCTCTAAAAGAATTAAAGCATTTCTTAGAAAATACCAACCCAAACAACATTGGCACATTGATAAATTGCGCGCTTACGATACTTATGGTTGTTTGACAAAGCATTTTGAAGTTTCACCAAATGAATTATTTGCAAGTTTCTTTTTTAAAACAACATCAATTGAAAGCGATTATCAAGAAAAGTTGCTTGAAATTAGAGAAATACGTTCGATAAAGCATCTGGAATATTTGCATAAAATTCCGTTTACGGATTTAAAAGCGTTTGATATTATTTTGCCCAAATTACAACCTAATAGTCAGTTGCAAATTAGTAATAGTTCGCCAATTCGATACGCACAATTAATCTCTATAAATCCAACTATTGAAGTCTTCTGCAATCGCGGCACAAGCGGAATTGACGGAAGTACTTCAACAGCAATTGGCGCAGCATCAGCATCCCAAAAACCAACCGTTTTAATAGCAGGCGACATCGGGTTTTTATACGATAGTAATGGGTTGTGGAACAATTATATTCCGAAAAATTTCAAAATTATTTTGATGAATAATGGCGGTGGCGGCATTTTTAGAATTCTTCCTGGTCATGATGAAAGTCCGGTTTTTAATACTTTTTTCGAAACGTCTCATTGTTTAACAGCCGAACATTTGGCAAAAATGTACGGATTTGAATACCTAATAGCAAGCAACGAAACAACTTTAGAAAAAGGATTGGAATTGATGTTTGCACAAAATGAGAAACCAGTTTTATTAGAAGTTTTCACGCCAACATTAGAAAACGATAAGGTATTGTTGCAGTATTTTAGAGAATTGGTTTAATTATTGGATAACAAAATTCCATCTTAATATCGACAATAAAACCTCAAGCTTTAAACTTCCAACTCGCAACTCAAAACTCAAAACTCGTAACTCGAAACCTTTTCGTACCTTTGCACAAATTCAAGAAAATGCTTAACATAGGTCAACACAATACGCTTACCATTTTGCGCGAAACAAAAGTGGGATTATTTTTAGGAAACGGAAACGAAGCAGATGATGTTCTTTTGCCTAATAAATACGTTCCAAAAGTATTTGAAATTGGTGAAGAAATCACCGTTTTTGTGTATTTAGATCATGAAGAACGACCAGTTGCAACCACTTTAGTTCCGTATATTTTCTTGAATGAATTTGCACTTTTACGTGTGAATTACATCAATCAAATTGGTGCTTTCATGGATTGGGGAATGGAAAAAGACATTTTAGTTCCGTTTAAAGAGCAAGCACGACCAATGGAAAAAGGAAAACGTTACTTGGTTTACCTTTATATGGACGAAAAAACCAATAGGTTAGTGGCTTCTAGTAAAACCAATCAGTTTCTTGATAATGAAAATATTACTGTAGAGAAAGGTGAAGAAGTAGATTTAATTATTTCTCATATTACAGAAATCGGAATCAATGTAATCATCAACCAAAAGCACAAAGGTTTGGTATATAAAGATGAGGTTTACGACGATTCTATCCGTACAGGAGATAAAATGAAAGGTTACATAAAATTGGTTCGTCCTGATGGAAAAATTGATGTTTCACTTAACAAACAAGGTTTTGAAAACATCGAACCTAATTCGGAAATTATCATGAACGAATTGAGAGCAAGTCGAGGTTTTCTTAGATTGAACGATAATTCAAATCCAGAAGATATCAAAACAGTTCTGAAAATGAGTAAGAAAACGTTCAAGAAAGCAATCGGTCTTTTATATAAAGAAAAACTTATCGAAATTAAAGACGACGGAATTTATTTGGTTAAATAAATTTTATTTGATAGTGACAAATTAGCAATTAGAAACAGTTCTTAGT
>NZ_DQDX01000110.1:0-6070 GCF_003525665.1 Flavobacterium sp. | reverse complement strand
ACCGTCTCAATATTGAGACGGTTTTTACATTTAATAAAAAATCATTTATTGTTTAGCTTCTTTTCTTTTAGTAAACAACATATATCCAATTCCAGCTCCCATAATTAAAGCTATTGGAATAAAATCATTTATTGGAGCAGCTTCTGGTTCTTCTTGAGTACCACCATCACCACCAGGAGTAGGTTCTTGTGCATAAGAGACAAGATTACTCATTATGATAATTGCTATTATACAGAATTTTTTGAATTTACTATGCATAGTATTGATATTTTAAATTTAATTGATAACTTTTTTAGTAACAACCGATCCGTTAGTGTCTTTAACTTGAACTAAAATCACTTGATTTTTAGCATTTACAGATAAGGTTGTTGATGTTGCATTGATATCTTTTTTATTAACCAATAAACGTCCAGTTAAATCAAATACTTTTACAGATTGCATTGTAGCATTTCCAGAATTTACAACTATTTGATTATCGTTTTTGTAAATTACTACGCTGTTCTCTGTAAACTCATCGTTTACTAAAGCCTGATTTGGCATGTATGCAATTGTAAATCTGTTGTTAAATTCACCTTGAACAGAAGCAAAAGTATAACTAGTAGTAGTTAGATTTGTTTCAGTATTTAATAAAGCATCTCTCAAGTAAATTGCTTGTCCATTGCTAGAAAATAATCCATCAACATTGTCAATAGCTATTGTATAGTTTCCAGCTTGATTCACTTTATAGTTTAAAGGAACTAAGTCTGTAGCAGCAAATGGTAATGCTTTACCTTGAATTACATGTTTTTGATCTGCAATTAATGATGTAAGTGATACATTACCGTCGTTAAAGCTAAGACCATCATATTGATCTAAACCATTAGTTGCATTGCTCATATATCCAAACGCAGTTTGAGAGAAACTTCCGTTAGCAGAAGTAAGATTTAACCAAATTCTGTGTTTCTCATCAGTTGTTACTGGTGAACTTGTAGTTTCACTTGCAGCAGATCTATAAGTTTGACCTGCAGTATTAGCAGTTCTTTGAGTGTTTCTAAATAAAACTCCTGTTGTAGCAGTAGCATTTACAATAAAACCTTGTCCTACTTGTAACATGTCATTTCCAGCAGCATCAGAAATTGCACCTGGTTGTCCATTACTTACATAAGTTCCGTTATTCCATGAGCAATATCCTGGAAGATTAGTTAAACTGTTAGTTTTTCTCCAGAAATATAATGTTCCTGTAATAGTTGGATTATCTGCAACAAAACTAGCCATACTTAAGGTTGATGGGTAAGGGTTTGCTACTGAGTTAAATCCTACAGCAGGTGTAAACGAATAATCACCATTATTTGGTTTACCAACGAAAGAACCTGTCCAAGTTGTTGGAGTAGTTGGATGATCATTTGGTAAACGTATTAAATATCCTTTAGCATCTGCAAAATTGCTAGTTGCTGTTTCATTACTATACAAGTTTGTTGCATTATTGTAAGAATAAAAACGATTACTTAAAGTATTTGGTGAAAATGCTTGTAATTGTTGATCGGCAACTGGTGAACCCCACATTACGTAATCTAAAAGCATTAAAGAATTAGTTGTACGATTAATAGTAACATTACCAACATTATTATTTGTAGTACCACCAGTTTGCAAAAGGTTTGCATTATTACTAAATGTAAGACTTGCTCCAGACGCAACAGTAACTTCATTCGTTATAGTAACGTTTGTACCTGAAGGTATTGTAACAACACTTGTTCCAGTTATTTCTAAACTACATGCAGAAAAGCTTGTTGATGAGCTATAGTTTCCAGCAATAACTGCTTTTTGAGTTGCACGAGGAGTAAATGGAGACCAAGCAGTTCCATTCCAGGTTGTCGTTTGAGTACAAGGTAATAATTGTTTAACACATACAGTAAAATTACCTGTTCCTGCTCCACTTGCTGCGTGGTAAATTCTTAAAAAATAAGTATTTCCAGGAGTTAATGCTCCAAAAGCAACTTCAGCACCAGCCGTAGAAGTATTGTTTAAATTAAGTAGCTCTTGTAAAGTTCCTGTAGCAGTATTGTCTGATGAAGATAAAATTTGCACGGCAGCATTGTATCCTGCACCAGATTGAACAGTTATTTCAGTTTCATCAGATGGCGCTACAAACGAGTACCATACATCGTCATCTGCTACAGTAGAAGTAAGAGTAGGAGCTGGTAATGTTGGAGAAGCAGTTGCAGCCAAAGTGTTTGGTAATTGACTTGAAGTTGGAGTACAAGAAGTGCTAACAGTTAATGGAGTTGCACCAGCAATATTGTCATTTGTTGGAGGAAGAATTACTTCATTTATATAAATAGAAAATTCTCCTGCAGATGATCCAACAGCTGTACCATTATGGAAAACTCTCAAATAATAAGTTGAACTTGGAGTTAATCCTGTAGCATTAATAGTTTCTGTAAGACCAGCAGTAGCAGAATTTTGGCAAGAAACTGGAGTCAAAGTTGAATCTAGCAATTGGATAACACCATCATAAAGAGGTGAACTCAATAATTTAATAGTATAGCTAGTTAAAGAAGATGTATTAAATGTAAACCAAACATCATCATCTTGAGATCCAGCTGTTGCAGCTGTTGCTAAGCATGTTGGCAAACCTGCCCCAGAATCTGTTGCATTTCTAGAAGTATAGTATGTACCACAAAGACTAGTTGGAGGTGTAGATCCAACTGAAAGTGCTATTGCTCCAGCAGAATCATTATTTGAAGGAATAACAGCAGCAGGTGCAGCAGTTAATCCAGTATAAGTACCAGGAGTGAAAGTAATCATACTGTTACATGTTGGCATGATTATTTGACCCGTTTGGCTTGTAGCAGAAAAATGATTTTCGTTCGGTGTTTGTTGTACAAAACGATCAACCGTCGTTGTTCCTGCAGGGTTAGTGCCATTTAAACCAATGCTATAAGAATATGCAGAAGTTACTGTGCCGTCAAAACCAATAAAATTACCATAAATATATTCTATGTGATTGTCGCTTTCATACAATTTAACTTGGAAATTTAAATTCGGACCAGGAATATTGAATCTTTCAACACCTGCCCATTCAACAGTAATTACTGCAGAACCAGAGCCTAAAGTTCCAGAAACCAAGTAACGTAAACTTGCATCTCTATTAGCAAATGATTGACCAGTAAATACTAAATCATCCCAAAATGGAGCTAGTATTAAATTTAATGGTTTCGATACAGATGCAGTGTTATTTGTTGATGTCGCTGTAGTTAATGTATTGCCCCATGTATAATTATCATTATTAGCATTAAAAGTCATCCAACCATTAGAACATGCTTGAAAACCAGTTACTGTTTGTCCTTGGTATTTGAATGTTGTTCCTGCTAAACTAACAACAGTAGAAGCGTTATCATCTCCATCTGTATTTCTCCATCCAGGAAATGCTAAACCAGAACCACCATTAGCTGGCATTATAGATGTATATGCAGCACCAGTAGAGAATGTTGTATTGAAAGTACATACAGCCGTAGTAACAGTACTTACGTTAGTAAAAGATGATAATCCACTGCCAGCACAAGTAGTTTTTAATCTATAGTAAATAGTTGTATTTATCGCTGGTGTTGTGAAAGTTGCTGTTGTAGCTCCAGAGCCGCCAACTGCGTTTGCCCACGAGTCTGCAACACCATTATCATCTGACTCTTCCCATTGAAAAGAAATTCCAGGAAGTAAACCTGATGCTCCTGTTGCTGCAATTGCTCCAGCTGATGTACCCGAGCAAGCAGTCACATTTGCAGGAATTGTGCCTGATGTAGGAGTTCCAGTACAAGGAAGGTTTATATCAGCGGCTGCTATTCCAATATATAATGCACCTGCTGTTAATTGAGCTGTTGTTAAGCCAGTTCGTTGTGCACCTGGAGTAGTAGTTCCATTTTGATGTGTTCCACCAACAGTTGAACTTGCTAGCATTACTCTAGAATTACCATTAATCGCATTATTTCCAGAATAGGCATTATTTGCAATTAATGATACCAAGTGAGTTCCAGAAGCATAGACATAACCACTTTCAGCAGTAACAGTCCAATTGCTATTGTTTCTATCTGTGATTGT
This sequence comes from Flavobacterium sp., assembly GCF_003525665.1. Classification (GTDB taxonomy): domain Bacteria; phylum Bacteroidota; class Bacteroidia; order Flavobacteriales; family Flavobacteriaceae; genus Flavobacterium. Next base: position 1,999 of record NZ_DQDX01000110.1, on the reverse strand, counting down.
ATATGTACCATCTGTAATTGTTAATCCTGTCGTTGTAGTTGCTGCATCATTAAAAGTTACAGCAAGTTCTCCAGCAGTGTTACCAGTCGCAGTTGAAGAGCTTCTAGAAATGTACATCGTTCGTGATACACCTGCAGAAGATAAAAATGGATACCTACTTGTTGAATTAGAGGGATCAGTTCCAGCAGTAAAAGCAGTACCTGTTCCCGTAGTTGTCCACCATCTTGAAAATTTCGCGCCGGATAAAAAACCTGTTCCAACTGGAGCAGTTAATGTGTTAGCTGCAGCATTATTTCCAAAAGTCAATTTATTTGTTCCAAGGTTAATTCTTGCACCAGTTAGATTAAGGTCATATGCAATTCTAATGTTATTTATTGACCATACTATATTAGGTGTTGCAGTATTTGTATTTCCAAAAGTTAAATTTCGGATAAAACCATTTGTAAATGTTCCAGTTCCGCTAACAGTCTGAACTACTGTTCCATTTAGCGTTAAATTTCCTGCTGTTGTTGTACCAACTGATAAATTAATTGCTCCGTTATTTGTTAAATCACCTCTAACAATTAATGTTTTACCTGTTGTTCCATTAAAAACACTGATTAAACCGGTGTTTGATACAGTAAGATTTCCATTTACTGTAAATGATGTTGGTGTAGCTCCATAATTTAAAGTACCATCTACTGTTACGTTACCGGCTGCTAAACCTGTAGCATCTATTGATACAACATTTCCAGCAGAAATTATTACGTTGTCAACACTAGATGGAACACTAGCTGCATCCCAAGTTGTGCTACTATTCCAGTTTCCAGTTGCAACAGAAGTAAATGTTCCAGGTGGATTAGTTGATTGACTACCAGTAATTCCTGCGCTCGCTCCACCTTCAACAGATGATTGAATTCTATAATAATAAATCGTATTTGGATTTAAACCGGTTTGAGCTAAAGTATAAGTAGTTCCAGTACCAGCAGAAGTTGTAGATGATACAATACTTGCAGCTAAACCAGTAGTAAATGCTGCATCTGTAGCTCTAGTAACAATAAAATTTGTTTCATTAGTTGAGTTATCCACCCAGTTTGGCGTTATAGTCGATGAACCTACTGATGTAAAAGTTAATGTTGTAGGGTCAGTTGTTGAAGAAGGAGGTGTAAATACATAAGCTCTTCTAGATCCATTTCCTGCAGAAGTCAACTGTGATATCGCTCCTGTTGCAGATGCGGGATTTTCAGTAAAACTTGTAGTTGTATTATAAGTATGTGCTGCAAAAGTTACTGATCCAAAAGTATTGGTAGCAGTACCACTTGAAAATCCGATACTTGGTGTGAAATCTGATGGAGATCCACTAATAGAGCTAACTGTCATTGTACCATAAACATATTCAATGACACCTGAAGTTTCATACAATCTTATTTGATAAGTTGAATCATTTGAAAAAATCCCCGACGAATAGTAGAGATTCATATTAAGAAATTCAACAACTAAACATCTATTTGGTGCTGTGCCTACTACTTTGTAGTGCACTTTTCCCAAAGAACCTGTTTGTAAATCTCCTCCAAATGCAGATAATTTTGGTAATGAACTTGTACCGCCGCTTGCTACATACGTAGAACCAGAAACTGCTGTGCTACCCAATTGAATGATACCATTTGCAGAAGCAGAAAATTGTGTAAAAACATTACCCATTAGGTAATAATTAAAACCAATTGTTGAAACACTAGAAACTCCTTGGTCTGAAGAGGAAGCTACTAATTGTGTTGTTCCAGTAGACATGTCTACTGCGTTTGCATTTGCATCTAATGCTAACGAGCTAATTGTATTTGTGCTAAAAACATAATTGGCGGTGCTCTGTGCCGTTACGTTAATAGTGCAAAACAACATTAATACCCAAAAATAAAATTGTTTCATAATAAAATGTTAATTTAATTGGCTTGCAAATTACATAAAATCGACAAATGCAGAAATACCTGCATAAAAAAAGCATATTGTTAGTTAAATATTAAGT
>NZ_DQDX01000112.1:3844-14028 GCF_003525665.1 Flavobacterium sp. | reverse complement strand
CTACAAGTTTTATTAATTTAAAAAAAAGATGATAAAATGATAAATACCGCTTCGTCACAAAAAATAAATAGAGAAATTTATTTTTTATTTATTTATACCTTCTTTTTAGGAATTATAACTTATGGATTTGCTCTAACTAACTTTACTGTAAGTATTGATAATGAAATGCCTATTTATTCAAATTTTGGTATGGAAGTAGGAAGATGGGGACAAAATTTAATATTATACCATTTATTTGGTGGACATTTACCTTACTTTTCAATTATTTTGAGTTTAGTATTGTTCAGCGTTGCTGCAATTCAAATCAATAATTTACTTAAATTTAACGGATTAGCCAGTTACTTATTTTGTGGTCTGTTTATAACATTTCCTCAATTATCCTATCAGATAATATTTGGAATGATGGCTGTAGTTGCTGCATTAGGTGTAATCTTTTCTACATTTTTCGTACAAGTGTTTCTAAATGCGTATAAGTTAGAATCACTACCAAAAAAACTGGCTATTTATTTGGCAATAGCACTTCTATTGATGTTTTCATTATCCAATTATCAAGCTTTTCTTTTTATTCCGATAACGTTATACTTAATTGTTTTCTTTCAAGAAACGTTTAGTGACGACTTTAATATTATATCAGAATTTAAAAAGGCGCTTCATTTTGCTGGTGTTATTATTGTCGGTGGTGTTCTCTACTATTTTTCTGTAAAAATAATTTGTCCTCTACAACAAGGTGGCTACATTGAATCCTTCGTTGCAGGAGAAAATTTAAATTTCTTCTCGAATTTTATAACAATAAGCAAAGCTCATTTATTAGGTAATTCATTTTATGGCGAGAAATTGTATATAATAGCAACATTATCAGTAATTTTAATTAGTATAAATCTTGCGTTTAGTAAAAAACATTTAGTTTACAGGGTTTTAACTTTACTAGTATTAATTATTTCGCCGTTCATATTATCTTATTTTATTACAAATGGGTATCATCCGCCAAGACTTTATGTCACATTAAATCTTGTTTTTGCTTTTATAATTGTTTTAGCTACTAGTCGTTTTAAGGTTTTTACAACTTCTATAACATTAGTTTTTATGGGTTTTATGTTTCTATTTAATATATATTTTGTTACTAAACTTTTTACAAGCGCTAATAAAATATACAAGCATGATGTAAGAATAGCTGAAAAAATAGATAATATTATTCAAACAAAATACCCTTCATTTTCATCCACAGAAAAATCAATTTATTTTTACGGTTATTTTCCTTATGAATACCATCAAAAATATAGATTAGAGAATTCTGAAATTTTTGGTGGATCCTTTTACGGTTGGGATAATGGAAACAACTTTAGAATTGTAAACTTTTTTAAAGAAGCAGACATTGCAGAATATAATATGGTAACTAAAGAAAAATATGATTCTGTAAAAGACTCTATTGCCAATATGCCTGCATGGCCAGATAGCGAATCAATAAAAATGATTAACAACGTTGTTGTTGTAAAATTAGGCAAAGAAAAAGGCGGACCTATGTATTTTGAATAATCTTTTAAAGATTTCTACTTTTTTTCTGCCCAAATACTAAATCCTGAAGCCATATTTTTGCTCATAGGATAATATTGCAAAATAACATCCAAAAACTTAATAGGAAAAGTAATTATCATAAAAAGCAAATACAGAAAGGTGTGCAACGGCTTTATTCCAAAAGAAAAAACTAATGCAAACCACTCTTGAACAACCCATAACATTCCAGAGGTTGGTCCGACAGATTTAAGCTTTAAGATATGAAAATCCCTGAATTGATGCTTCATGCCTTCATAAGTAAATCTCTGAAAATCATAAGGCGAGGCATGAAATGGCTGCATAAAAGGAATAAAAGAATAGATCTTTCCTCCTGGTTTCAATATCCTATTGATTTCAGAAATTACTTTTTCTGGATTAGGTACATGTTCTAAAACTGCAATATTTATTATATAATCAACCGAATTATCTTTAAATGGTATTTTTTCTATATCACAAATAATATCAACGTTTTGGTATGGAAGTAAATCAATATTTAATAAATCATCTCCAAAGTCTGAATTGCCACTTCCAAGATTCAATGCAACAACTTTCTTGCCTTTAATCTCTTTTTTAATAATTCGCTTTGCATCGAAAAAAGGTTGTGGATAAACCGGACTTATAATTTCAATTAATGCACTATATATTTTATTAAACTTCTTTAATTTATATTTTAACTTGTCTAAAAAATCTGTTACAATCTCTTCTTCGACTGGAATGAAAATGTATTTTCCGTTTACTAATTGATAATCGTCTTTAAAGAGATCTGAATTTATATTTTTCATCTAATAAATTTATAATTGATTTACAATATCAATCACTCTTTGTTGATCTTGTTGATTTATTTCGTAAAATAAAGGTAGCCTCAATAGACATTCTTCAAATTTATCTGAATTAGGAATTTCTCTTCCATCATGATTTGGTGTATAATACTCACTTTTATGTAAAGACAAGTAATGAAAAACAGCCAGAATATCATTTTCCTTCAACTTTGCTATAAGTTGTGTTCTAACACTTAAATTTTTACAAACAATAAAAAACATATGTGCATTATTAGTGGCGTAATCTGGAATAAAAGGTAAAATAATATTTTCATTGCTTTCAAAAGCAACATGATATCTATTCCAAATTTCTAATCGTTTTTGTTGAATTTTTTCAATATTTTCTAATTGAGCCCAAAGAAAGGCTGAGATAATTTCACTAGGTAGAAAAGAAGATCCAGTATCTACCCAACCATATTTGTTTATTTCTCCACGAAAAAAAGATGAACGATTTGTTCCTTTTTCCCAAATAATTTCAGCTCTGCCTATTAAACTTTCATCATTTATAGTTAACATTCCTCCTTCGCCAGAGATTATGTTCTTTGTTTCATGAAAAGAAAATGCGCCCAAATGACCTATACTTCCTAACGCTTTTTTTGTTCCGTCTTTAAAAACATAATAACTATCAACTGCTTGTGCTGCATCTTCAATAACAATTAAATTATGTCTTTCTGCAATATCCATTATTTTTTCCATATCGCATGCAATTCCTGCGTAATGAACAACTACAATGGCTTTAGTTTTATTGGTTATCAATACTTCTATTTTATCTGCATCAATATTTGGATTATTTGAATATGAATCAGCAAAAACAATACGCGCTTGTTGTCTTACAAATGGTAAAGCCGAAGACACAAAAGTATAACTAGGAACAATAACCTCATCTCCAGCCACTATATTAGCCAATATAGCAGCCATTTCTAAAGCATCAGTGCATGAAGTAGTTAATAACGCTTTTTTGAAAGAATATTTTTCTTCAAAAAATGTTTGACACATAACAGTATATTTTCCATTACCCGAAATTTTGCCCGACTTAACAGCATCTTCAATATATTGGGTTTCTTTTCCTGTAAGATAGGGTTTGTTGAAAGGTATCATATTTTCCAATAATGTTTTATAAATGTTTTATTCTTTATCGAATAACCTTGCTTTGTGTAAAAACTACAAGCTTGAATATTAGATAATTGAGTTGGAATTGTAAGTTGCTTTATTTTTTTTTGATAAAGCAAATGTTCAAGATTCTGTACTAATTTTGCTCCAATTCCTTTGCCTTGATAGTTGTTATCAACTGCAATTAATCCTACTGAAGCAGTATCATCATTTATTTTGTAAGTTACAAATCCTTTCAATATATTTTCTTCAAAGTATACCAAAACACCATCAGCAAATTTTTTATTTATCGAATTGTCAATCCAAGTTTGATATAACTTTTTAAAATGGTTTTCACCAAATTTTGCATCCAGTAAAAACCGGCTGTTCTTTCCACTTTCGTAGGCTAATAAATACAATTGTTCTTTATCAATAGTAACTTTATCAAATTCAAAAATAAATTTCGATGTATCAGTGTTTGCTTCTAATGTTTTAACAAAGTTAACTTTGGTTTCAGAGAATAAATTTTCAAAATGATCTAATTTTAGTTGAAAATCTTCGTTAGAAAGTACATAAATTAAATCATAATCAGCACTATTTTCCTCTTGCAAATTCTTATAGTAATTGATTTCTCCAACTTTGATATTAAAAAAGTCACTATCCCAATCTAGTTTTTTAATTTCCATGAATTTCATCAATTATATAGACTGGACGGTTTTTAGTTTGGTCAAATATTTTACCAATATATATTCCGGCAACGCCAATTGTTGTAATAATAACTCCAGACAAAAACCATATTGATACTATTATAGAAGTATATCCTAAAACCTCAATCTCATTGTGCATAGCTTGATAAATATAATAGATTCCAACACAAAATGATAAAAGTGATATCATCATTCCAAATTTTACAAATAATTTTAATGGTTTGTTAGAAAATGAAATTATAGTGTTGAAAGCAAGGCTAACTAATTTTGAAAAACTATAACTTGTTGTTCCCGAATCTCTTGGCGCATGTTCAACTATAATTGATGTGGATTTATAACCGACAAATTCTACAAAAAGTGGAAAGAATTTAATATAATCGGAAATTTCTAAAATAGAATGAATCACTTTTTTGTGATAAATTCCAAAGTTTGCAATTTCGTTATCATACTTTGTATCGGTAAAATAACTGTATACTTTTGAAAAAACTTTAGATGATAATTTCTTTAAAAATTTATCTTCCCTATTTTTTCTTCGTGCTTGAACTACTTCAAAACCTTCTTGAGCTTTTTGGTATAACTTTACTATTTCTTTTGGTTGGTCTTGTAAATCGCAATCCATAACAACGATCCATTCGCCTTTGGCTTGGCTTAATCCTGCTACAATTGCTGGATGTTGCCCAAAATTTCGGCTCAATCTAACACTCTTAACAAAAGGGTTTTTTAAAGATTGTTCTTTCATTTTATGCCATGAATTGTCTTTACTTCTATCGTCAACCAGAATTATTTCGTAGTTAACATCAAGGGTATTCATAGCTTTTTGAATTTCAAAAACCAACTTTTCTACAAAGTGTTCTGCTTTGTAAATCGGACTAACTATTGATATTTTAGGATTACTACTCACTTAATTCTTTTTTAAACTTTCTTCCCAGCTTTTAACCTCAACTCCAAAAACATTTTTAATTTTTGATTTATCCAATACACTGTAAGCTGGTCTTTTAGCTGGTGTTGGATAAGCAGAAGTAGGTATTGGTTGTAAATTTATACTAATATTGTTTACTTCAAATATTTTTTTGGCAAAATCATACCACGAACATTGCCCTTGGTTACTGAAGTTGTAAATTCCGAAGTTAGATTCTGAAACAAGTTCAGAATGACAAGAGGAAATTATCTTAATTAAAACCTCAGCTAAATCAACAGCGTTTGTTGGTGTTCCAATTTGGTCTGAAACCACAGATAAACTATCTCGTTCTGATGCTAATCGTAACATCGTTTTCATGAAGTTGTTTCCAAATTGTGAATAAACCCAAGAAGTTCTTATGATGAAATAATTGTCAAAAGTTTCTTGAATGGCTTTTTCTCCGTCTAACTTTGTTTGTCCGTAAACGCCTGTCGGATTTGGAAGGTCTTCTTCTGTGTAACCATTTGTCACGCTGAGCGCAGGTGAAGTGCCATCAAATACAAAATCGGTGGAAACGTGAAGTAATGTCGTTGAAAATTCTTTGCAAACCTCAGCAAGATTTTTAACGCCAATTACATTTATTAAATGTGCTTTTTCTGGTTCGCTTTCGGCTTTGTCAACCGCTGTGTAAGCTGCAGCATTTATGCAATAATCAGGCTTGAATTTGGTAAAAACCAAGTGACAATTTTCTTTCGAAGTAATATCTAAATCAGACGAAGAGCAAAATTTAAATTCGATTTCAGCATATTTCTCAGAAATAAATTGAATAGCCTGACCAAGTTGTCCGTTGGCTCCAGTGACTAAAACTACCATGCTTTTTTAGCCGATTTAAAATTTGGAAGTGATTGGTCTTTTTCTGAAATTATTAATTTATCAATATCAAATTGCCAATCAATATTTAGCTCCAAATCATCATATTTTATGCCGCCTTCACTTTCTTTATTGTAAAAATTATCGCATTTGTAGAAGAACGTCGCTTTTTCACTTAGAACTAAAAATCCGTGTGCAAATCCTCTTGGAATAAAAAATTGTTTCTGATTTTCACCAGAAAGTACAATTGCAACATGTTGTCCATAAGTTTCCGATTCTGGTCGAATATCAACAGCAACATCAAGTACTTCTCCGTCTAAAACTCTAACTAATTTTGCTTGAGCATGATCACCAGTTTGATAATGTAAACCTCTTAAAACTCCAATTGACGAATATGATTGATTGTCTTGAACAAAATGAACTTTTTGCCCAGTACCTTTTTCAAAGGTTTGTTCGTTAAAGCTTTCCATAAAATAACCGCGTTCGTCTTTTATGATATGTGGTTCTAAAACAAAGCAACCTTTAAGTTTGGTTTCTATAAATTCCATGTTCTAATTTAAAAATTAAAAATCAATTTAGGTTTTCTACATATATTTATTGCAGTTTAGATTTAGCTAATTGCCTTCTGTAGAAAGATCTAAAAACTGTAAAACCAATGAAGATAAATATAAACAAAACTGGAAGAACTAATTTAAGCTTTCCGTTAATTGACTTAATGTTTTTAATATTTAAAGTTACGCTAATTTGTTTAATAATCTTATCGGTGTTTATCAATTCTATTCTTCGTCTACCTTGATCATTAACTAATTCATCTTTAGTTTTTATAACATCATTAAGCTGAGTATTCTCGTTAATGTACACAAGATTACTTGATTGTGATTTATTTCCTTTGTTAGATAGTGTATTTAAAAAACCGTTAATTTGAGAAATTATAGAATCGTTTGCTACAATTTTTACTTTAATATTGTTTATGTATTCTTTTTGGATTTTCGAATAATAATCAGAATCGTTTAAGTATTTTAAAATTTGTTCAACCGTGTTTTTTTCAGATATTAAAGCAGAAGTTGAAAAAGATATTGCATGAAAATGATAATTTTTACTAGTTACTTTATCTGTAATTATTTTTTTAATATCACCATCTTCAGCCAACAATTTTATGAATTCAAAATTTTCATCTCTATTTTCAATAAACTCGTAAACGTCATTAATTGGCTCAATCGCTATTTTTTTAAATTTTTTTGGCTCTTTAATTCCTAAAGCATTTTTTAGAAACAAAGTGTCTTTTTCTTCAATTTTAGAATTAATGAGTTCTACTCGAGAATATAAATAGTCTGTAGAGCCAAAATTTGGTGTAACAATTACTTGATGATCATAACTTTTAGAAGTTTTATCAAGATAGAAGCCAAGTCCAACACCAATAACAAAAAGAATACTAATTACTAAGATATTTCTTTTAAGAAACAAAATTCCTCTAAAAATTCTTGTCGATATACCTTCGAAAAATCCACCTATTTTTTTTGAAATTTCAGACAAATCAATTTCTTGATTGTCTGAATTATTTTGAGATGCTGTACTCATAAAAATATATTATTTTGTGTTGAAAATTTGTTCTAATATTTTAATCGTAATCAAATAGGTTGGCTTTACTCCTGTTGTTCCCAATCCACCAGAAGCTAAAGTGCTTCCAGTTTCTAGAGGATTATCCGAAGCATAATAAGCGTATCTCACTTTTACATTTGGATTAATGCTTTTTCTAATTTTCGATGCCGATTGTATGGCTTTTTGATAATAAGCACCTTCCATTTCAAGACCAATTACACTCCAGGTAGATTCGTGAAAAAACTTCAATAAATCTTTATTCTGAAGCGATGTTCCCAAAACGGTAATCATTGGTCCGCCAAAAACTGGTATGTCGTTTCCTTCAAACATCTCGGCAGTTAATTCATTTTCGAAAAAATAATTGTCTGCTGTTCCTTCATTGATGTGTGCATTCGGAATCATAATGTCGCCTTTTCCTCCTTCTAGAATTCCTGCTTTTCCCATAATTGAAACCGATTCAACATTAATTAATGTTTTCTCTTTTCCGTTTTTATAAGGTTTCAATAATTCATCAATGGTTTCATAAGCTTGCTCACCAAAAGCATAATCCATTACAATAATAACCGGATTGTCTTTGCCAATTTTAGCATTTGGAAACGCCGATTTTACCCAGTCAATTTTGGCTGTATCAAATATTTGAACATCAATATTGGTTCCTGATGTATCTGGTAATGAAATCATTCCGTGTTTTAAAGCAAATTCCTCTACTTTATCTCTCACATCGTGCGCACCTTGCTTGCTCAATTCTTCAAATATAAAGAAATCTGACTTGTCTTTGAATTTAGTTTTTAAAACATGCGTAGCAAAAATCGAATTCATAACACTGTGCATGTTGGCACTAATAATATGAATTGGTCTAGTCAATAAATCGTTGTTTTTTAAAACTTCTTTAATGTTATTAGCCCAAATTTCACCATGAATGTGATGACCAAGACGTTCTCTCAATATTGGACTAAACGTAATTGTTCTTTTATTATTATCAACCACTTCCTCAATGGCAAGTTTTCCTAACCAATAAATTACGTGCAGAAAACGATCGGGTTTTTCTGTAGTTCCAAAAGCGTCATAAATATCTAAAATCTCAACAAATGTTCTTCCTAAAACATTAGCTGCATGCGATATTGCTTGCTCTTTTTCTATTTGAGTTAGTTTCTTTGTTTGTAAAGCTGCCTGCTCGATTTTTAACCAATCGCGAACGACTTCATTATTGTTTTCATCGATTAAAACTTTGTCTTTAATTTTATGAGATTCAATAAAAATAAAGGTCAAATGCGTTAAAATATCATAAATGTCTGATCGTCCACGAGTGATTTCAACGTTCATTTGTTCTTCGTCAATTCGGTAGCAATTTCTTCTACGTTTTGGCGGAACAATAGCTTTAAAATGTGATTTAGAATAACCTTCGTCTGAAGTTAAATTGATGTAACGACATTCTTCAATGCCCACCGGAAGTCTTTCAATTACATAAAGTAATCCGTTTAATTCTACTTTTTCATCGGCAATTGAGCCGTAAATTTCTGGTCGAAGCTCCAATAATGCTTCTCTTAAAGTTTCTCCTGAAACACCCATTGGTTTATAAAAACCTCTGTTAAATAAATGTCTCATGGTAATGTACAATCGTTCGATAGCTGCCGACGATTCTTGCGCTCGTGAGCGCGAAATGTTTTTAATTTCTTTCATTAAATTTTGTTTTCTAACCTGCAAATATAGGAATTTTATGCTTTAGTTGGTCAGGATAAGGTTAATTGCAGGTTCATCTATCGTTGCTTTTTCTGATGAATTTGCACTTCTTTTATCTTGTTTTATCCATTTTCCTTTGGTGAAACTGAATAAAAAATCTTTCTCAGCACGACCATAAAGCACATAAGGAAGATACGTATTGTACTTTTTTGTAGTGTTCAAACTGGCATTAGTTTGTGTTTTTTCAACTGTGTTTTTCTGGATTAATAATTTTTCAAATCCAACGAAAAGTCCGGCTTTTGGAAATGATAAATTGTATTTAGACAAATTGTATTTGTTTTTAATGACTCCTTTTTTAAGTGTGAGAATAATGTCTTTGTTCATAAGTTCTTCACCTGGAAAACCATTGGCATCTACTTTGTAAAAATGCAGTTTTATGGTAGCATCTTCTATTCTACTGTCGGCAAAAATGGTTACGTATTTTAAATACTGCGTTTTCTTGTAGGAAGCTTGATATGGAAAAAATTTCACGTCAATTGTTGGTCCGTTTTCAAAGGCTTGATAGATTTCACTTTTATCAATTCTACCAATTTCTATTTGTTTTTCGTCTTTTCTGTTTGATATGAAAACGTCTTCTAGTTCATAACTCGTTTCTTTTAAAAGAACAACTTTGGCATTGGAAACCGAAACTTTTTTCTTTTCAAAACCTAAGGCAGAAAAAATTAAATTGGCATTTTTATTGGCCGGATTTATGGTAAATTCTCCATTATCTTCAGACGTTGTTCGAATATTTTCATCCTCAACAAGAATGTTCACATACGGAATAGGATTTCCCGAAATGCTGTCTTTTACAACACCTTTTATTTGTGCCGAAAGTGAGCAAGAAAGTAGAAGAAAGATGTATTGAATTTTCATCTATGTAGAATTTATTTGTTATTGGTCATATATGGTATCGCTTTTTATTTATTGGTG
>NZ_DQDX01000112.1:2717-3699 GCF_003525665.1 Flavobacterium sp. | reverse complement strand
TGGTGTTTGCTTGCGCAAACTTCTAGTTAATAGCGATTTCATGTTTTAATTGGTAAGTACAAGATTAATTGCTGGTTCTAGAACTAAATATTTTTCCTCTTTTTCGTTATAGTTTGGTTTTCTTTTCATCCATTTTGTGCTTAAAAAATGATATGCATTTTGTTCTTCTACATAATTGCAAATTACTGCTGGTGCAAACACCACAGAATCATTATTAACTCCATTGTATTTGTACGAATAAATGTATTTGTTACTTTCTACAATCATAGATTCAAGTCCAATAGCTACACCATTCTCTGGAAACTTTATTTTATATTTAGAAACATCTATTTTAGTTTTGTTTCGTCCTTTTTTGACCGTTACAATGATGTCTTCGTTTGCTAAATCAATCAGTGGAATATCATTTATAGTATCGTGAAGTAAAATTCGGAGCTTGAATGTGGCGTTTTTAATTTCAGACTGTGTGAAAACTTCAACTTCTTTTAGGTATGGTGTTTTCTTGTAAATAGAATCGTAATCGAATTTTTTTGCTAAGATTTGCGGAAACTTTCCTTGTAAATAATTAACTCTTTTAAAAACTGAATTTCCGATAGTTAATGATTCCGATTTTTTTAATTTGATGATTTCAACATTATCTAATTCGATGCTTTTGGGTTTTAAAAGAATTTCGTTATTCGAATTTAGAGTTGCTGTCTTTTTGTGATAACCCACATTAGAAAACATCATTTTTTTGTCTTTGGAAGTGTTCAATTCGAATGTTCCGTTTTCTTCTGAAGTTGTTCCGATGTTATCGTTTTCAATCCAAATACTTACATACGGAATTGGTTTTCCCGAAATACTGTCTTTGACAACTCCCTTTATTTGAGCCGAAAGTATATTTGTAAATACTATTAAAAACGTAATTGTTAGTCTCATTTCTTGTTTATAGTTTGCTATTTAGCCCTGATTGTAGTGGAAATACTTTTTTCAATTGCCTCGGGTT
>NZ_DQDX01000112.1:0-2487 GCF_003525665.1 Flavobacterium sp. | reverse complement strand
ATGCCCAAGCGATTCGCTCCTACTTATTATAATTTATCGGCAATTTTTCTATCGTTGGATAATCTTGGTAATTTATTTTGGCCACCGAGTTTCCCGATTGATTTCATGTATTCTTGGAATCCGTTTTTAGAAACCTTTGTTATTACTAGTGTTCGCAATACTTTTCCAACAATTAAATCGTCGTAATACACGTTTTGTTTTCGCATTGCAGCGTCGATTGTTAACGCAAATTCTTCGAGATTATTGGGTTCTCCCGAAGCTTCGGGATCAAATTCGATGAACCATTCGTGGTACGGCAAACCAGTTTCTGGTGCAATTTGTGGCGCAACGGTGAATTCGTTTACTCGAATGTTTGTATTTTCCATGGCTTCTTTCAAGGCGTGCTCTACTTCTTTGCCAATTACGTGCTCTCCAAAAGCCGAAATATAGTGCTTAATTCTGCCCGAAACGATGACGCGATAAGGTTGCAAACTGGTGAACTGAATGGTGTCGCCAATGTTGTAAGCCCAAAGTCCGGCGTTGGTAGAAATTATTAAAACGTAGTTTACATGTAGCTCGACTTCGCCAATGGTGTAACGTTTTGGATTGTCAGTAAAAAACTCTTCTGATTTTATAAATTCATAGAAAATTCCGGCGTTTAGAAGCAACAACATTCCTTTTTCTTTCTGTGAATCTTGGTAGGCAAAAAATCCTTCGGAAGCCGGAAAAAGTTCTATTGAATCTACTTTTCTACCGATAAGGTTTTCGAATTTGGCTCGGTAAGGTTCAAAATTTACGCCGCCGTAAATGAACAGATTAAAGTTTTTAAAGAGTTCGCCAACAGGTTTATGTGCTTTCTCCTGAAGTTTTTCGAAATACATTTGCACCCATGACGGAATTCCAGAAATAACCGACATGTTCTCGTTGATGGTTTCTTCAACAATGGCGTCGACTTTGGTTTCCCAGTCTTCAATGCAATTGGTTTCCCAACTTGGCATTCGATTTTTTTGCAAATAGCTTGGAACGAAATGGGCTACAATTCCTGATAATCGACCTAGTTTTATTCCGTTTTTTTCTTCTAAAATCGGACTTCCTTGTAAGAAAATCATTTTTCCGTCAACAAAATGGGCGTTTCCTGTTTCGTGAATGTAACTTAAAATAGCATTTCGTGCTGCTTGAATATGAAATGGCATCGACTCTTTAGTAAGCGGAATATATTTTGCGCCCGAAGTTGTTCCTGATGTTTTGGCAAAATAAAGTGGTTTTCCTTTCCAGAGAACATCTGCTTCGCCTTTTACAACTTTGTCAACATAAGGTCTTAGTTCTTCATAATCGCGCACTGGAACTTGCTTAGCAAAATCTTGAAACGATTTTATTTCATCAAATTTGTGGTCTTTTCCGAATTGAGTATTTTTTGCCAAATGAATTAGCTCTTCAAAAACTTTTTGTTGGGTTTGAACAGGTTTTGAAGCCCATTTCAAAGTTTTTTTATGAATTTTTTTAGCAAATATTTTGGCTGCTATTGATTTTATTGACATTGTTACTCGTTTGGAAAATTATCTTTAATTGCCTTTTCTACTCTATAAAACATGAATCCGATAACAACTAAAATTATTGCTGTTTGTAAAAAAATGTTTGTTTCAAAGGTAGAATTAAACCAAGGCAGAATTAATGAAACAACAAATAATTTTACTGCCGATAGCATCATTTGAATTGAAGAATATTTTTGAGCAAAATTCCATCTTTCGCTTGATTTCATTGAGGAATTGGTACGATATCCGTACAAATAATTTATTTTTTTGGGCGGAAAAACATACATAATAAATCCAGCGATTAAAAAAATGATACTTGCAAAAGCTGGCATGTGCATAATGTTGTCTAGGCTAAACATAATCTTTTCTCTATTTTCTTTTCTCTATTTTCTTTTTCTCCTCTTCCTCTACTTCTTTTCTTAGTTTCAATTCGGCTTCGGTTGCTGTTAATTGTAAATCGGGTAACGTATCAACAGAAATGGCCAAGATGGAATCTTTATTGACTTTGGCGTATTCTAAATTTCCGTTTAAAACTTTTTTTATCGACTCGAGATAGGCTTCATTTTTTTTAATTGCAAATTCTAGTGAATCTGATTTTAAAGCTAATTCGGTCGCGTCTTTCTTAAGTTTTGTTGATGTGTAACCCGGAATGTACTCGCGTAAAGGCGTAAAAGCGATGATAAAAGTGGTGACAAAAATGATTAAAATGGCTCCGATTGAAGCAAAGACAAAGACATTCATTAAGGTTAGTTTTAAAGAAAATATTTCTTCAAAGGTGTCTTCGTTCAAAATAACCAATCGGTTTTTTGTGAAGAGTTTTTTCTTTAACAATTGCTTTTTGAGACGCTTTTGTACCATTAGTTTTTATTATCATACAAATATAGAAAATTTGTTGTTGTATTGCTTGTGAAAGAATTAACGAAGTTTAACTATAAATAAGTTGATGAAAATAAATTGTAAAGTTTTTTCTTTTACC
>NZ_DQDX01000084.1:53745-56879 GCF_003525665.1 Flavobacterium sp. | reverse complement strand
CAAAGACGCGATTCGCCTTAGTCTCGTGGGCTCGGAGATGTGTATAAGAGACAGGCAATCTGCAACCTGCAATCTGCAACCTGCAAACTACTTCTTAGAAGTCTTCTCTCTAAAAATCTGTTCCAAGTTTTTACTTTTCAACGACAATTGAAGTGCACGTAAACCATTGCTTTGAGCAAAATCAAAAACTGCTGGACGTTTGTCTTCTTCGGTTTCAAAAGTTAATTCCCAAACATTATCGTGGGTGTTTTTTGTAGATTTTAAATCGGCGAAAGCAGTAAATAATGCTTCATTTACAACTTTATCAAATTCAACTTCAATCACTTGTTCCACAATATCCGAAACCAGTTTGTCAAGTTTTTTGTCAGTAACAATTTTTCCGTTATTGATGATAATTACTCTATCGCAAATGGCTTCCACTTCTTGCATAATGTGTGTAGAAAGAAAAACCGTTTTATTTTTACCAACGTTTTTAATCACATTTCTAATTTCTACCAACTGATTTGGATCTAAACCTGTAGTTGGTTCGTCCAATATCAAAACGTCAGGATTGTGTAATAATGCGGTTGCCAATCCAACTCTTTGACGGTAACCTTTAGACAATTGTCCAATTTTTTTATGACTTTCTGGCGTTAAACCAGTCAATTCAATTACTTCTTCAATTCGTGATTTAGCTACTTTATAAACATCAGCATTAAATTCTAAATATTCACGAACATACAAATCCAGATACAACGGATTGTGTTCTGCCAAATAACCCACAGAAAGTTGTACCGCTTTTTGATTTGTATTTACATCATTCCCATTTACCGAAGCCGAACCTTCATCAGAATTAATGTAAGTAGTCAAAATTTTCATCAACGTAGATTTTCCAGCACCATTCGGACCAAGGAAACCTACAATTTCACCTTTCTTTACAGAAAACGAAACATTATCCAATGCTTTTTGAGCACCATAACTCTTTGAAATATTTTGAACTTCTATTGACATGTCTTATTATTTGTAGCAAATGTAATAAATACTTAAGGAAATTTAAAGTGNNAATTCGTGAAATTCGTGTCAAAAAATAACTCCACGAAAACGATTCCGTAACTTTTTTTAAATAAATTATACTTGTGTAACATTTTTTGTTACTTTAGCAAAACATAAAAAACAACAATGAGCGCAATTTTCGCAACATATTATAACAACTTTTCTTATTTCTTTTTTTGGAAGAAACAGGGATTGTTATTGTGTTATGTAAAGAAGTAATTTATATAAAAAACATAAATAGTAATCCCGATGCAAATCGGGATTTTTTTTTGACCAAAATCTAATTAAACCTTCAAGATAGTAAGTTTCATTAAGCAATAAAACACTTAATTTTCTTAATCTGTTAATGGTTCCAAAACAACATGAAAGAAAAAGTAGCCATACAAGGAATTAAAGGATCGTTTCATCATCAAGTTGCTCTAGAATATTTTCAAGAAAATGTTCAAGTTGACGAATGTTTATCATTTGAAGCATTGACTGACAGTTTGTTGAATAACAATTCGCAACAAGCTGTTATGGCAATTGAAAACTCTATTGCAGGTTCAATAATTCCAAATTACGCCTTAATTGATAAGAACAATTTGCACATTATTGGTGAATATTATTTAGATATTATTCAAAACTTAATGGTCTTAAACGGACAAAAATTGGAAGAAATTCAAGAAGTACATTCGCATCCTATGGCATTATTGCAATGCATGGATTTCTTAAAAAAGCATCCACATATAAAGTTGGTTGAAGATAAAGATACCGCGGAAACCGCAAGAAGAATTCATCAAAATCAAATAAAAGGAATCGCCGCAATAGGAAGTAAAGTCGCAGCAGAAATGTACGATTTAAATATAATTGCACCCGAAATTCAAACTGTAAACAATAACATGACCCGATTTTTTATTCTGAGTAAAGAAGAAAGTCAATTGACAAAAGAAGAAATAAATAAAGCATCATTGAAATTTGAATTAGATGATACGCCAGGAAGTTTGGCAACCGTTTTAAATGTAATGACAAATTGCAAATTGAACCTAACAAAAATCCAATCGATGCCAATAATAGAAACACCTTTTCAATATTCATTTTTTGTAGATGTAGTTTTTGAAAAGTACAAACATTATGAAAAAGCGGTCAAAATTTTACAAATAATGACCAATCATTTCAAGGTTTTAGGTGAATACAAGAGTAAAAAGCAATAACAAATGTCAATTATAATATCAAAATTCAATTAGTGAAATTTTTAAAAGTATGAATTCGTGAAAATTCGTATGATTCGTATAAAAATATGATTACAACAGCAAAAAGATTAGAAACCGTACAAGAATACTACTTCTCAAGAAAATTGAAAGAAGTACGACAATTAATGTCCGATGGAAAACCAATCATCAATATGGGAATTGGAAGTCCAGATTTGGCACCACATTCTTCTGTGATTGAAGCCATTCAAAACGCAATGTTTGATGACAAAGCACACGAATATCAAAGTTATCAAGGATTGCCAGAATTGCGTCAAGGTTTTGCTACTTTTTATAAAAATCAATTTGATGTTGACTTAGATTTTAATCTAGAAATGTTACCACTAATGGGTTCCAAAGAAGGAATTATGCACATTTCATTGGCTTTTTTAAACGAAGGCGACGAAGTTTTAATTCCAAATCCAGGTTATCCAACATATGCTTCTGTAACTGAATTGGTTCAGGCAAAAGCGGTTTACTACGATTTGAAAGAAGACAACAATTGGCAACCCGATTTTGAAGCATTAGAAAAAGCAGATTTATCAAAAGTAAAGTTAATGTGGGTTTGTTATCCGCACATGCCAACAGGCGCAAACGGAACTTTAGAATTGTATAAAAAACTAATTGATTTTGGAAAAAAACATCATATTCTAATTGTAAACGACAATCCGTATAGTTTTGTTTTAAACGATAATCCGATTTCAATTTTGCAAGTTGAAGGCGCAAAAGAAATTGCTTTAGAGTTAAATTCATTAAGCAAAACCTTCAATATGGCAGGTTGGCGCGTTGGAATGGTTTTGGGGAATTCAAAATTCATCGATGCCATTTTAAAAGTAAAAAGCAATATGGATTCGGGAATGTTCTACGGAATTCAAA
>NZ_DQDX01000084.1:53334-53597 GCF_003525665.1 Flavobacterium sp. | reverse complement strand
AATTTAATCTTTCAATTGGCAGAAAAATTAGAATGTACGTTTGATAGAAATTCGGTTGGATTATTCGTTTGGGCAAAATTACCAACCGGAATTCAATCAGAGGAATTCATTGATAATTTATTATATGAAAAGCATTTATTTATAACACCGGGAACAATATTTGGAAGCAACGGCGAAGGATACATTCGATTTTCATTATGTGTAAAAGAAGAAAATATTGCGCAAGCAATAAACCGTTTCCCGTAGAGACGCGATTCATCGCG
>NZ_DQDX01000084.1:46776-53115 GCF_003525665.1 Flavobacterium sp. | reverse complement strand
CGTAGAGACGCGATTCATCGCGTCTATATTCACCGCGTCTATATTTATCGCGTCTAAATTCATCGCGTCAAAATAAAAATAAAAAAAACATGAACATTTACATAATAGGTATCGGATTAATCGGCGGTTCAATGGCATTAGACATAAAATCAATTTATGATGATGCAAAGGTATTCGGCATTGACGCCAACGAAAAACATTTGGATGAAGCAATTCACCTTGGATTAATTGACGAAAAAGCATCTGAAAATGATTTAATTAACGCAGATTTGGTAATTGTTTCTGTTCCAGTTGATGTGGGTTTAGTAATTTTGCCTAACATTTTAGATAAAATTGGCGAGCAAACCTTAGTTTTTGATGTAGGTTCAACCAAATTACCAATCTGTGATGCAATTCAAAATCATCCAAAAAGAAGAAATTTTTTAGCATGTCATCCCATTGCTGGAACCGAATTTTCTGGACCAAAAGCAGCTTTAAAAGGATTATTTGAAGGAAAAACAAACATCATTTGCGAAGTAGAAAAAACAACCTTCAAGTTGCAAGAAACGGCAATGGATTTGTTCAAAAAACTCGGCATGCGAATTCGATACATGGATCCAAAATCGCACGACAAACACATTGCTTATGTTTCACATTTGTCGCACATAAGTTCGTTCATGCTTGGAAAAACTGTTATTGAGAAAGAAAAAGACGAACAAGATATTTTTGACATGGCAGGTTCAGGATTTGAAAGTACGGTTCGTTTAGCCAAAAGTTCGCCAGCTATGTGGACGCCAATTTTTAAACAAAACAAAAAACAAGTAGTAAAATCGTTAGAAGAATACATTCAGAATTTAACGCATTTTAAAGAATTATTAGAAAACGATAACTACGACGAAGTTTTCAACGAAATGCAGAATACTAATAGAATTAAAGAGATATTAAAATAAAATTGTTGTCAGTTGTCTGTTATCGGTTTCGAAACTGACAACAAACAACTGACAACCGACAACAAAAGAAAATGGAAAATAAAAAAGAAATGAGAACGTGGTTAAATGATTTCAATTTAACGCATCCGCTAGTAATTGCTGGACCTTGTAGTGCAGAAACAGAAGAACAAGTATTAAAAATCGCTCACGAATTAAAAAATTCTGACGTATCAATTTTTAGAGCTGGAATTTGGAAACCAAGAACACGTCCAGGAGGATTTGAAGGCGTTGGTGCCATTGGATTAAAATGGTTGCAAAAAGCCAAAGCCGAAACAGGTTTGTTAATGGCGACTGAAGTTGCAAATGCGGCTCACGTAAAATTAGCATTAGAACACGATATTGATGTTTTGTGGATTGGAGCTCGAACTACTGTTAACCCATTTGCGGTTCAAGAAATTGCCGATGCTTTGCAAAATACTGATAAAATTGTATTAGTAAAAAATCCGGTAAATCCAGATTTGGCTTTGTGGATTGGTGGTGTTGAACGTTTGTACAATGCTGGAATCAAAAAATTAGGAGTTATTCACAGAGGTTTTTCTACATATGAAAAAACTAAATACAGAAACATTCCAGAATGGCAAATTGCTATTGAATTGCAAAGTAAGTTTCCAGATTTGCCTTTAATTATTGACCCGTCGCACATTACTGGTCGTAGAGATATGATTCAAGAAGTGTCGCAACAAGCTTTAGATTTGAACTATGATGGTTTGATTATTGAAACGCATACCGATCCAGATAATGCTTGGAGTGATGCTGCACAACAAGTGACACCAACAGTATTGAAACAAATTTTTGAAGATTTAAAAGTCAAAAAAACATCGTCTAACGAAGAAGATTTTAATACAGAAATGATAAAACTTCGTGCTAATATTGATATTGCCGATGCCAAATTGTTAGAGATTTTAGGAAACCGAATGAAAGTAGCCGAACAAATTGGAGCATTAAAAAAAGCCAAAAATGTAGCTGTTTTACAAAATAAAAGATGGAATGAAATTCTCGGAAAAATGATTCTTGACGGAGAAGAAAAAGGACTGAGTGAAGAATTTATTTTAAGATTATTTAAAGCAATTCACCAAGAAAGTATTAGTCATCAAGAAAAAGTGATTAATAAAATATAAATACGAAGTTTTACGTATACTGATTTAACAAAAAAATTGTATAATTGCATTCAATTTAAACAAAATCGTAAAACAATGAAAAAAATTATTTTAGTACTTGCAGCAATTTTTAGCTTTGGAGTTGCAAACGCACAAGTTGACATTATTACAAAACACAGTGGAGAAACTGTTGAAGGTAAAGTGATTAGATTAGATGAGTATACAGTTGTTTTCAAATATGATGGTGAAGATGCTGAAAATACCATCGGAAAATATGCAGTTGAAAAAATTGTATATGGTAAAACAAAAAGAGTAGAAGAAGTTACTGAAAAAATTGTTGTTACTGGTGAAGCTGACTGGGAAAAAGTGGTTATTCTTGAAGAAAAATCGTACATCGCTGGTTTGAAAAAAGTAGGTGAAGTTCGTGGAAAAACAGGTTTAATCAATTTCCAAACAGGAAACACTGGAGATAAAAAAGCACAAAAGAAATTGAAAATGGATGCTGCAAAACAAGGTTGTCCTTTCGTTTTATTAACTGCAGACAAAACTACAGTTGGTGCAAATTCTAATGCTATTGGAGGTTCACAAGCAATCAAAACTGGTGTAGCTTACAAATACTAAGATTTTCTAAAGACAGAAAAGGCTGTTTATTAACTTAAGCAGCCTTTTTTTTGTTTGTCAAAATTTAAAATCTAAAATCTAAAATTGTAAATTTGCCAAATGACAGGAACAGTTTACAAATCTACCGGAAGTTGGTACACCGTAAAATCGAATGAAGGTGATTTTATGGAATGCCGTATTAAAGGAAAATTCCGAATTAAAGGCATCAAAAGTACCAATCCTATTGCCGTTGGTGATATTGTAGATTATGATTTGGATGAAACTTCCGATACAGTAACTGGAACGATTCACAATATTCACGATAGAAAAAATTATATCGTTAGAAAATCGGTGAATCTTTCGCATCAAATGCACATTATTGCATCCAATTTAGATTACGTTTTTCTATTGATAACGGTAAATAATCCGCCAACAACATTCAATTTTATAGATAGATTTCTTGTTACTGCCGAAGCTTATGGCATCGAAACTATTTTGGTTTTTAATAAAATCGATACATTAGATGATGCTACCTTAGACGAGCAACTTTACATGCAACACGTTTACCAACAAATTGGTTATAAATGTTTGCGAGTTTCATCAACAGAAGGAAAAGGAATTGAAGAATTAAAAGAATTGATGATTGGCAAAACGACCATGTTTTCAGGGCATTCTGGCGTAGGAAAATCGACTTTAGTCAACGCCATGGAACCAAGTTTGCATTTAAAAACCAAAACAATTTCTGAGCAAAGCATGCAAGGTCAACACACCACAACTTTTGCTGAAATGTATGATTTATCTTTTGGAGCCAAAATTATTGATACACCAGGAATTAAAGGTTTCGGAATTGTTGATATGGAAAAAGAGGAAATTAGTGGTTATTTTCCAGAATTTTTTAAATTAAAAGATCAATGCAAATTCAATAATTGCCTTCACAAAGAAGAACCAAAATGTGCGATTAAAGATGCATTAGAAAAAGACGAAATTTCTTGGACGCGATACAACAGTTATTTGAAAATTTTAGAAGGCGATGACGATCATTACCGAACAGACATTTACAATGATGATCGAATTGCCAGCGATGCAACAAGAAATAAATAATTGTCAATTATGGCATGAAATATTATAAAAATCATGTAGAGACGTGATTTATCACGTCTAAATAATTAAAATAATGAAAGCAGTAATCCAAAGAGTTTCATCGTCATCAGTAACAATTGATTCTAAAATTGTAGCCGAAATTCAATACGGATTATTAATTTTAATAGGAATTGAAGATGCCGATAATCAAGAAGACATCAATTGGTTAACATCTAAAATAGCCAATCTCCGAATATTTCCAGACGAAAACCACGTCATGAATCTTTCTGTAAAAGATTGTGATGGCGATATAATCATTGTAAGCCAATTTACACTTCACGCCGCAACCAAAAAAGGAAATCGACCTAGTTACATAAAAGCATCCAAACCCGAAATTGCCATTCCGCTTTACGAAAAATTTGTTACTGAAATGGAACTCGAAATAGGTAAAAAAGTACAAACAGGACAATTTGGAGCCGACATGAAAGTAGCATTAGTTAATGACGGACCAGTTACTATAATTATTGATTCAAAAAATAAAGAGTAATAGTATTTATTATAAATAAATTCCTATTTTTGATTAAATACTTTTTTGTACATGAAATATAAAATTATTGTATTCTTCGCACTACTTGTTTTCAATTTTTCTCAATCTCAAAGTAGTGATTACTCAGCTTTTTTAGTGCCTGATGAATTAAAAGAAAACGCAAATGCAGTTGTCAGACTTAGTGATTTGAGTATTCAAATTTCTTCTCAAAAATCGATGACTTTGAAATCTAAAATTGTGATTACGGTATATAACGAGTACGGTTTAAAAAATTTAAATCTCCTGGAATATTACGATAAAAATAGAAGAGTATCCAAGCTTGAAGCAACTGTTTATGACTCTTTTGGAAAAGAAATAAAAACGTATAAGAAAAGAGATTTTAAAGAAAGAAGTGTGGCTGATGGCGTTTCCATTTTTAATGATAATAGAGCATTATATTTAGATTTCACTCCAACATCCTTTCCATTCACAATGGTTACAGAATCAGAAATCGAAACTTCAAATACGGCATTTATTCCTTCTTGGTCGCCTATTGACGGTTATTTTGTAAGCACAGAAAAAACAAACTTAAGTATTACCTACAAGCCAGATCTTAAATTGAAGTTTCATGAAAAAAACTTTTCTGAAGCATTATCAATTAAAAAAAGCGAAACTGGTTCTACATTATCGTATACTGCCGAAAGTATAAAAGCAATCAAAAAAGAAGATCTATCACCAAGTTTATATGATTTAGTTCCGATTGTATTTTTCTCATTAGAAAATTTTCATCTTGAGAGCGTGGATGGCACAGCTAAAAATTGGACAGATTTTGGGCAGTGGTATTATAATTCTATTTTATCGGATACAGAAGAATTGCCTGCAGCAACAATTGAAAAAATCAAACAACTTGTTGGAAATGAAAAAGATCCAATTGAAATAGCTAAAATAGTCTACAAATTTGTACAAAATAAAACTAGATATGTAAGTGTTCAAGTAGGAATTGGTGGTTGGAAACCCATGTTG
Source organism: Flavobacterium sp. (assembly GCF_003525665.1). Taxonomy (GTDB): domain Bacteria; phylum Bacteroidota; class Bacteroidia; order Flavobacteriales; family Flavobacteriaceae; genus Flavobacterium. Next base: position 47,821 of record NZ_DQDX01000084.1, on the reverse strand, counting down.
GCAAAAGATGTCGATAAATTAGGGTACGGAGATTGTAAAGCTTTAACCAATTACACGAGAGTTTTATTAAAAAATGTTGGAGTAGCCTCTTACTATACGGTTGTTTATGCAGGAAGTGATGAGAAAAAAAACATCAATAAAGACTTTGTGTCAATTCAAGGAAATCATGTCATTTTGGCTCTTCCTACAGACAAAGAAATGATTTGGTTAGAATGTACAAGCCAGATTCAGCCTTTTGGATTGCAAGGAGACTTCACTGATGATAGAAACGTATTAGTGATAAAACCAGAAGGAGGCGAAATCATTAAGACAAAAACGTATGATGAGAAAGAAACTACCAAATTTACTAAGGCCAGTTATCAAATGTTGGATGATGGAACTATAAAAGGCAAGGTTGAAATATTGTCTAAAGGTCTTCATTACGACAATGCTTTCTCTAAAGAGAGAATGGGTAAAGAGCAACAAGTGGAGCGTTATAAAGAGGAGTTTAGCAATGTAAACAATTTAAAAATTGATAAAATATCTATTAATAACGACACTAACAAAATATTATTTAATGAACAAATTGAAGTTAGTGCAACCAATTATGCGCAAATCAATAATGGAAAACTAATTTTTGTTCTAAATGCTTTTGACCAAAATATATTTACACCTAAAAAATATAAAAGCAGAGAAAATGCGTTCAGAATAATAAGAGGATTTAATGACCAAAGTGAAACAGAAATTTCGATTCCAGCTGACTTTAAAATTGAAGCTAAACCGCAAGGAATTGAGTTAAGTAGTGAATTTGGATATTATAAAATTGAGTTTAATCAAGTTAATGATAAGTTGATTTGTAAACGAAAATTAATAGTGAAGCAAGGTTTGTTTGGCAAAGAAAATTATGAGATTTACAGAAAATTTAGAGAAACAATAGCTAAGAGTGATAGTTCTAAAGTAATCCTAACTAAAATATAAAGCATGAAAAAACTTCTATTATTGATCTTGTTAATGGGTAATTTAATTACAAGTGCCCAAAATAATTATAAGTTAGGGAAAGTAACAA
>NZ_DQDX01000084.1:39854-46771 GCF_003525665.1 Flavobacterium sp. | reverse complement strand
ATAAAAGAAAAGGTCCACCCAATTGATACTTCGGCAGCGGCAGCAATTTTATTTAAAAAAGGCAACATGTACTTTAAAATTAACTTGGAAGGCTACTGGAATGTTGTTACCGAGGTGGAAGTTAAAATTAAAATTTATAAAAAAGAAGGTTACAAATATGGCAACTTTGAAAAAAGCTATTATTCGGGTGCCTATGGAGAGAAAATATTTATTACCGACGCAGCAACTTATAATTTGGTCGATGGAAAAGTAGAAAAAACTAAATTAAAAAGCGACGGTGAGTTTGTTGAAGAAATCGAGAAAGATTTTAAGACTAAGAAAATTTCGTTACCCAATGTAAAAGAAGGTTCAATAGTTGAATTTAAATATGAATATGTAACATACAATACCACCGAACTCGAAGAAATATATTTTCAGGAAGAAATACCAATAAATTTTATTGAGTACAAAGTAAGAACACCCGATGATTTTGAATACAAAAAAACACTCAATGGCTATTTAGTTTTAAACCAAAAAGATGAACTTTTAAAAGATACAAGTGGCAACTATGACGAGTATAGAACAACTTATTCTTATACTAACTCGAAGGCGATGAAAGATGAAGAGTATGTTAATAATGTTGATAATTTTAGGTCACATTTAAATTACGAATTGGCTTCCAAAAAAGACCGTAATGGAATGGTTGAAAAATTCGCACAAACTTGGGAAGACGTTATTGACAAAATATACAAGCACGAAAATTTCGGATTTCAATTGGATAAAACTAATTACTATGAAGATGATTTAAAAGTATTGTTAGCTGGTTTAACTACGAATGAAGAAAAAATGAATGTCATTTTCGATTTTGTAAAAAATAGAATGAGTTGGAATGAGTACAATGGTTACAATTGTAAAGATGGAGTAAAAACAGCCTATAAAAATAAAGTAGGGAACATTGCAGAAATAAATCTAATATTGATTTCTATGTTACGTTCTGCAGGAATAGAAGCCAATCCAATAATTTTAAGTACTCGAAAAAATGGTATTAAAATTTTCCCTTCAAGAACAGCTTTTAATTATGTTATTGCAGGTGTTGAAATGCCCAATAAGGTTGTTTTACTCGATGCATCAACCAAAAACGCTACGCCAGATATTATTCCCATTAGAGCATTAAATTATATTGGTAGAATCATAAGAAAGGATGGTTCATCTTCTCAAATTGATTTAATTCCAAAAGAAGTTTCTAATGAAGTCAATTATATAATTGGAGAAATTAGCACTGATGGAGTAGTATCTGGAAAAGCCAGACAACAATTTTTTAACTACAATGGCTACTTATTTAGAGAAAATCACGGAACTTTGTCTGATGATGGTCAGAAAGAACGACTTGAAAAAAAGTTTAAAGGATTAGAAATTGAAGATGTTAAAATACAAAATGACAAAGATTTAAAAAATCCTGTGGTCTTAAATTACGACTTTTCCAATAGTAATGCAGTAGAAATTATTGGAGATAAAATGTATTTTTCACCTCTTTTATATTTTACAATGAGTGAAAATCCTTTTAAACAAGAGGTTAGAGAGTATCCAGTAGATTTTATTTTTCCTTATCTTGACAAGTATACAATTAACATTACCTTTCCAGAAGGATATATAGTTGAGTCAATGCCAAAAGTCACTAATATTAGTATGGAGGACGAAATTGCAAATTTTAAATATAATGTTCTAAATACAGAAAATAAAATACAACTTTCTGTGAGTTTTAATATCAATTCAGCTTCAATTGGTCCTGAATATTATGACTCACTGAAAAACTTTTTTAAAGAAGTAATCAACAAACAAAACGAAAAAATTGTTCTAAAAAAAGTATAAAATGAACCTAAAAAACTCCCAACTAGAAGTAGACAACTGGATTAAAAACCATGGTGTTCGTTACTTTAACGAATTAACCAATATGGCACAACTTACAGAAGAAGTAGGCGAAGTTGCAAGAATTATTGCACGACGATACGGAGAACAATCTGAAAAAGAAAGTGATAAAAATAAAGACCTTGGCGAAGAATTAGCTGATGTAGTTTTTGTAGTTTTGTGCCTTGCCAATCAAACGGGAATCGACCTTCAAGCGGCATTCGATAAAAAATTAGATTTAAAAACCAATCGCGATCACGATAGGCATCAGAATAATGAGAAACTTAAATAGTATTAAGATTTGAGTATTAAGTATTAAGATTCTTTGAATTGAGATTAAAATTTTTACAACTAGTAAAATGAACTGGATACTATTAATAATCGCAGGCTTGTTCGAAGTAGCATTTGCCACTTGTCTTGGTAAAGCAAAAGAATCATCGGGAAATACAATGATTTTTTGGTATGCCGGATTTTTGGTTTGCCTTACAATCAGTATGGTTTTGCTTGTAAAAGTCACCAAAGAACTACCAATTGGAACCGCTTACGCCGTTTGGACGGGAATTGGCGCTGTCGGTAGCGTTTTAGTTGGAATTTTTATTTTTAAAGAGCCAGCCACTTTTTGGCGCGTTTTCTTTATCAGCACCTTAATAATATCAATCATCGGATTAAAAGTAGTCACAAAATAATGAATTTACATCTAAAATCATCAGTCGTTAATCGCCAATCTTCTATCAATATCACTGGTTCCAAATCTGAAACCAACAGATTATTATTGTTGCAAGCTTTGTATCCAAATATAACTTTAGAAAACACCTCCAATTCAGATGATTCCGACGTAATGTTTGCGGCCTTACAAAACTCGAAACATGAAACCCAAAACCCGAAACTAATAGATGTCCACCACGCAGGAACAGCTATGCGATTTCTAACCGCTTTTTTTGCCATTCAAGAAGGAAAAGAAGTAGTTTTAACTGGTTCTTCGAGAATGAAGGAACGTCCTATAAAAATTCTGGTTGAAGCTCTAAAACAACTCGGAGCAGAAATTTCATACGAAGAAAACGAAGGATTTCCACCCATAAAAATCATCGGAAAAAAACTAACTCAAAGTAAAGTTTCACTTCCTGCAAACGTAAGTAGTCAATACATTTCGGCACTTTTATTAATTGCACCAAAACTAGAAAACGGATTAGAATTAACCCTCGAAGGCGAAATAACTTCTGTTCCTTACATCAAAATGACACTGCAATTACTAAATGAAATTGGTGTAGAGACTTCTTTTATTGAAAATGTAATTTCAGTCAAACCTACAACCTACAACCTACAACCTACAACCTTAATTATAGAATCCGATTGGAGTTCCGCATCTTATTGGTTTTCAATTGTAGCTTTATCAGAAATAGGAACTCAAGTCACACTTTCAAGCTACAAAAAAGACAGTCTTCAAGGCGATTCATCATTAGTAGAAATTTATAAAAATTTTGGAATTGAAACCATTTTTGAAAATAATTCAATTACAATTTCAAAAATCAATTCCCACAACCCACAACCTAAAACCTATAACCAAAAATCTTCACCCGATATCGCTCAAACTATAGCTGTAACGAGTTTCGGATTAGGAATTGGATGTCATTTAACAGGTTTACACACATTAAAAATAAAAGAAACCGATAGATTAGAAGCCTTGAAAATAGAACTTTCTAAACTTGGAGCAACTATTTCGGTAACTAACGATTCTTTAACAATAGAACAATCTAATAATCTAAATTCGAATATAGCAATCGCAACTTATCAGGATCACAGAATGGCAATGGCTTTTGCACCATTAGCATTAAAAGTTCCAATAATTATTAATGATGCTGAGGTTGTTTCGAAATCATATCCAACTTTTTGGGAGGATTTAAAAAATGTTGGATTTGAATTAAGTGAATTATAATTCCAAAGATTTTATACGAATTTACACAAATTAAAAATTTAGTAAATTAATTTCACTACGCTAATCATACTAATTTGTGAAAATTTGCGTAATCAGCGGTTAAAAAAATCCGAAGCTAACCATAGCATAATTTATAAAATCGTTTTCTGAAATATTCCATTTAATAATGGGGGCAAATTCGTGAAATTCGAGTAAAAAAAAACAATAAATACTCCGCGACTTCGCGTCTTTGTGGCAATGTCAAAAATAAACAGCAAAACACTTGACAACGCCTATCTCACAATCGTATATTTGCAAACGATTTACTTTTTATGATTTCAATATCTAAAATTTAATATCTAAAATCTAAAATTTAATTATGAAATTATCTCATTTTAACTTCAATTTACCAACAGAATTGTTAGCCGAATATCCTGCAGAAAACCGTGACGAATCTCGTTTAATGGTAATCGATAGAAAAACCGGAACAATAGAACACAAAATGTTCAAAGACATCATCAACTATTTTGACGATGGAGATGTGATGATTCTTAACAATACCAAAGTTTTCCCAGCAAGAATGTTCGGGAATAAAGAAAAAACTGGAGCAAGAATTGAAGTGTTCTTACTTAGAGAACTAAATGCAGAACAACGCCTTTGGGACGTTTTAGTAGATCCAGCACGTAAAATCAGAATCGGAAATAAATTATATTTTGGCGATGACGATTCATTAGTTGCCGAAGTTATCGATAACACAACCTCTCGTGGTAGAACTTTACGTTTCTTATACGACGGTTCATACGAAGAATTTCGTAATAAACTTACAGAACTTGGTGAAACACCAATCCCAAAATACATCAATCGCGAAGTAAACGAAGACGATGCTGAGCGTTACCAAACCATTTATGCTAAAGAAGAAGGCGCTGTTGCCGCTCCAACTGCAGGTTTACACTTCTCAAAACACCTACTAAAAAGATTAGAAATTAAAGGAGTAAATTTTGCCGAAGTAACACTTCACGTAGGTTTAGGAACATTCAATCCAGTAGAAGTAGAAGATTTGTCTAAACACAAAATGGATTCTGAAGAGCTAAAAATCAATCAAGAAGCTTGCGATATCGTAAACGATGCTAAAGCCAAAAAGAAAAGAATTTGCTGCATCGGAACAACTTCTATGAGAGCAATAGAAAGCGCAGTTTCATCACAACGCACACTAAATACATTCGACGGTTGGACTAATAAATTCATTTTTCCTCCATACGATTTCAGTATTGCAGACAGTATGGTAACCAATTTCCACACACCAAAATCAACATTATTAATGATGATTTCAGCGTTCTGCGGACACGATTTAATGAAAAAAGCCTACGAAGAAGCCATTAAAGAAAAATACAAATTCTATTCTTACGGCGACGCAATGCTAATCCTATAATAAACAATTTCAGTTTATATACAATCCCAATCTTGTGCAAACTCGGTTGGGATTTTTTATTCCACAATTTTGTCATTCCGCACGAATCTCAGTAGGAGCGAATCACTACGCATTTCTACAAACCCTATTCCTGCTTTCCATTACAATCTTTTTTCAATTGCCTTGGGTTTTAACCCAACGCAATTAAAAAAAGATTTCCATTGCAATCAGGGCTAGATTGCAATCGTCTTACATAGAAATCATTTTTCCAATAGACTAACTTTTAAACCTACAAGCCCTGAATTTATTTCAGGGTAAACTTTTAAACTTTTAAACTTTTCTCTACATTTACACCATGTACAGACAAGGCATGCCTTGTCTCTATCGTAATTTCAAACAAAACACACAATGACATTCCAAAATACACTTCAATTCGCACAACAACTTGACCAACAAGACGAATTAAAAGATTATAGAAATCAATTTATTTTTCCGCAACACAACGGTAAAAACGTAATTTACTTCACAGGAAACTCACTAGGATTACAACCAAAATCTGCAAAAACCTACGTAGACGAAGTAATGTCCGATTGGGCAACACATGCCGTAGAAGGACATTTCTATGTAGAAAAACCTTGGTGGGATTACCACGAACGTTTTGCAGAACCATTAAGTAAAATCATCGGTGCAAAACCGTCAGAAGTTACTGTAATGAACACATTAACAGTCAATTTGCACTTATTGATGGTTTCGTTTTATCGTCCTACGGCAACACGTTACAAAATTATCTGCGAGGAAAAAGCATTTCCGTCTGACCAATATATGTTTCAATCGCAAGTCAATCATCATGGTTACAAACCAGAAGATGCCATTGTAGAAATTAAAAGACGCGAAGGCGAACACAACATTCGTCTAGAAGATATTTTAGCAAAAATTGAAGAAGTTGGCGATGAACTAGCATTAGTATTATTTGGAGGAGTAAATTACTACACAGGCCAAGTTTTCGACATGAAAACAATCACCGAAGCTGGACACAAAGTAGGAGCAAACGTAGGTTTCGATTTAGCTCACGCAGCCGGAAATATAAAATTAGATTTGCACGATTGGAATGTAGATTTCGCCGCTTGGTGTTCTTACAAATACATGAATTCTGGACCAGGAAATGCATCAGGTTGTTTCGTACACGAAAAACACCATCATTCCAATTTGCCAAGATTTGCAGGTTGGTGGGGACACAATAAAGAACGCCGTTTCAAAATGGAACCATCATTCGACCCAGTTCACGGTGCCGATGGTTGGCAAGTTTCTAATTTACCAATTCTTTCTTTAGCTCCATATTTAGCATCAGTAGAAATGTTTGCCGAAGTAGGAATGGAGAAACTAATCGCCAAAAGAAACCAAATCACGTCGTACTTAGAATTCATTCTGCACGAAATAGACAAAGAAGTAAACAGCACTTTCGAAATAATTACGCCATCAAATCAAGAAGAACGCGCATGTCAATTATCGGTTTTTCTTCACGGTGAAGGACGCAGTTTATTTGATTACCTAATGAAAAACGGAGTAATCACCGATTGGCGCGAACCTAATGTAATTCGTCTTGCACCAGTTCCGTTATATACGTCTTATGAAGACATGTATAATTTTGGACAGATTTTAAAACAAGGAATTTTAAATCATTAAATAATAACCTGACAGGTTTTCAAAACCTGT
>NZ_DQDX01000084.1:22404-39703 GCF_003525665.1 Flavobacterium sp. | reverse complement strand
ATAATACTCAATTCCTTCCAATAAATTATTTTTAAAAGAATTCCATTTCTTAATTTGTCCAGCAGAAATCTCGGTAGAATAATCTGAAATCTCATTTCTTAAATAATCAACATACATTTTCAACTCCTTCACAAAGACATTTGGTCGGTTAACGTCGGTCATTACATTAGCATTTCCATAAATATGTTTTACCATATCAGCTAATGAAATTTCGCTACTAAAATAAGCTAAATTCGGTCCTGGACAAATCACGATTCCTTGTTGTTGTCCTTTTATTTTAATGTTGTTTTCTAAAAAAGCAGCATTGACCAAACCAACGCAAAGACAAGCTTTTTCAGTAATTTTATTTTTTAGCTTTTCAAATTCTGATGATGAAATTTCATCTTTTTTAACTTCTAATTCTTCCAGTTTTATATCCTGATATTTCTTTGAAGCCATACACAAACCTTTATCATCATGTTCTTTGCTCAAAGCTAAAAGTCGTTTCGGACAAGAACTTCCAGCATTGTTTTCATCAATTCGTTTTTGTTTCCAATATTCATTAGAAGTTCCTCTAACTGAATTAAACGGAACACCAAGCGGAGAAATGTTACTCAAATAAAAATCATCTTCCTTAGCATTGGCCAATAAAGTTCTAGTTTCTGCATCAACCGAAGTCGCTTCTGGAACCAATAAAAAAGGCGAACCCCAACCTACAGAATCAACTTTGTAGTAATTCAATAAAAAATCATGTTCTTCTGCAGTTCCAATTCCGCCTTGTGCAGTGATTTTTAATTCTAATGGATTTTCTGGAACTATCATTTCTTTTTGATGCAAAGCTTTGACCAATAAATCATGCGCCGATTGAATCAACTGATCTTTCTTTTCTTTGAATTCTTTCAAAATCGGTCCGAGTAAAAAACCGTCCGTTGCAAAAGCATGTCCGCCACAATTCAATCCCGATTCAATTCGGTATTCCGAAACCCAAAGTCCTTTCTTAGCCAAAAAATTTCCTTGAATCATCGCCGAACGAAAATCGCTAACTTTCAAAATAATTTTCTTCTTCAAATTCGAATTCACATCAGGAAAAAAGTCTTTAAAATTCTCAAAATAACTGTACAACCTCGGATTCATTCCGGCAGAAAGCACCACTGATGAAGATAAGTTACTATTAGCAAATCCGCGAAGTGCTGCATGAGCATCATTGAATTCTACTGGCAATTGTTCGTTTTTATCAAAATTATCTTTATCGACTTTCGTCATTATATTGACATCAATTTCGCCTGCAAATAAATGGTCTTCCAAGTAATTTTTAATGGTTTCTTTAATCGTAATTCCTTCATCGATAAAACTTTGCAGTCCTTTCTTTAAATCCGATTTTTTTGGCAACATCGCAATATAATTCTCTAATGAAGATTTGCTTTCTGCCAATTCGTTTTTAAAATTCTCAAACTTTTCAGTTACAATTGTATCCATCAAGTTCAAGTAATGTGTAATTCTTTCGGCTCTATAATCGTGGAATTTTTGTGTAATTTCTTGATACGGAATACTAAATTTCTCGCTGTAAAAAGCCCTCATTTTTTCGATAACTTCATCATCTGTTATCGATACAACCGATGAAATTCCATATTGCGCCACACGAATCGGACTATCAATCGTGTAAGCCAATCCCATCACCGGAATATGAAATGTATGTGCTGATTCTCTATTCATACCTAAATATTTATTAATAATTGTAATCGTCAAAGATGTTGGTTTTGAGTCGCTTAAAAAATGACAATTATCATATAAATAATTTGAAAAGCATTAAACTTTTTTACACGAATTTCACAAATTAGCACGAATCAGCTTGCGGTGAATTTCACTAATTTAGAAAGTCATCACAAGTTCGTGAAATAAAATTCCAAATAATAAATTCGTGAAAATTCGTGCAATTCGTGTAAACTTTTTATTTATCAATTCATTTGAAGAAATTTACATTAAACACTAACTTTGTACTTTCAAATTTGAATCTACAACCATGACAAAACAAGAAATCATAAACACTTTCGATCCTTCACAACCAGGATTAGCCGATGCAACTATTTTCGGATTACCATTTTCATCAGAACAATCAGAAATAATTATAATTCCGGTTCCATGGGAAGTTACCGTGAGTTATGGTGCTGGTGCGTCAGAAGGTCCAGAAGCCATTCTTGACGCCTCATTTCAAGTAGATTTAAACCACCAAGATTTTCCAGAATTATGGAAACTCGGAATGTACTACGCAGAAATTCCAGAAACATGGAAAAACAATTCAGATAAATACAAAGCCTTAGCGCAACCTATTATCGAAGCTTTAGAAGATGGGCAAGATGTAAATCAAATTCCAGCCTTGAAAGCCGATTTAGATACAATAAATACCGTTTGTCGCGACTTGCACACACAAGTAAAAGAGACCGTTTTGCATTGGATGAACCAAGGTAAAAAAGTTGTTCTTGTTGGTGGCGATCATTCAACACCGCTTGGTTACTACGAAGCTTTAGTAACAAAACATGACAATTTCGGAATTCTACACCTTGATGCTCACATGGATTTGCGTATTGCCTACGAAGGTTTTACCTATTCGCACGCGTCAATTATGTACAATGCTTTGCAAATTCCTCAGATTTCCAAAATCGTTCAAGTTGGAATTCGTGACTTCTGCGAGCAAGAAGTTGATGTTGTACATTCAGAAAAAGGAAGAGTTCTAGTGCACACTGATTCCGATTTGAAAAAAGAAACTTTCGAAGGCAAAACATGGGCAGAGCAATGCGACGCCATTATCGCTTCGTTACCACAAAAAGTATGCATTTCATTTGATATTGACGGAATGTATCCATGGTATTGCCCAAATACAGGAACACCAGTTCCAGGCGGATTTTCATTTGAGCAAGCCACGTATTTGTTCAATAAATTAGCCGAAAGTGGTAAAGAAATCATCGGTTTCGATTTAGTAGAAGTTGCTCCAGGCGAAAACGACGATTGGGATGGAAACGTAGGTGCAAGAATGTTGTTTCACATGTGTGGTGTTTTAGCTAAAAATAATGGTTTACATACAGGAACAAAAATCAATTTTCCAAGATAATAGTTCAATTTTATAGTTTAGAAGCGAATTCCCAAAGCTTCGGGATCGGGATTTATCAGTGATTCATCGTCATCCTGAGCGCAGTCGAAGGGCTGCTTTCCGCTGCAATAAAAAATGCCTTGAAACAATCAAGGCATTTTTTATTTCCACTGCAATCAGGGCTAGCTTGTTAATGTAATGAATACTTGGTTGGTGCAACTATCAAGTTTAGAATACAAAAGAAATTAACTTTTTTAAGTTGGTAGTTTTTTAATATATTTGAAATGAAACTAATTATTTGAGTTACTTCGCCAGATTGCACAACTATATTTTAATATCGATAGCACGGAATATTTCTAAACTCTATAACACCAATCAAAATCAACGAAAATGAAAGAAAAAAACCTATCAGAATTAACAGACCAAGAATTGTTGCAAGAAGCTAATAAGATGAAATCTACTAAAATCACTAATGCGGTATTAATTGGTTTTTTGTTTGGAGTTATATTTTATAGTGTTGTAAAAAATACTTATGGTTTTCTCACTTTAATTCCATTGTATCTAGCTTACAAACTGATAAATAATTCGAAAACCGACACCAAAGAATTAGAAGCTATTTTAAAAGAACGAAATTTGAAATAGTCAATTATCTTGATGATTTGGAGTTGTGTTTGCTGTAAGCTCGACAATCAAACTTCACTAGTAAAGCCATAAAAAATCTCTTCAATAATGAATATGTCCACAATTAAAGACCTTGAAAAATGGTTAGCCGAAAATTGTATCAAAAATACTTTTACTCCTGGCAACAGATATGAAACTGATGAAGGGTTTGGAATTGAAAATTATTACGGAATGTTCATTTGGTATCATACGGAACGTGGACAAAAGGAAAATATAAAATATTCCAGAACAGAGAAAGAAATTGTTGACTATGCATTTGAAATCATCAAAAATGATAAATATCTAAATAGTCATTTAGTAGGATCGTTGAATGATGAACTATTGCATAAACAACTAATAACTGAACTCAAAAGAAGAGATATTGATTATTGGAATCAAGAAATTTCTCAAGGAATAGGAAAGTCTCTCTTTAGAGTTTATGTCTATCGTTGTGACATTAAAAAAGTAACAGATTTAAAAGAAAAATATTTACTCCTAAAAATATAATAGCCAGCCACGAGAAGTCTCCTGACTTTGCGCAATTTATTTACCTAAAAGCATTTGAAAATACTTTCCACTAAAAACTCAATTACCTCTAAATCTTAATATTCTATAACAATTACTAAAAATCGTGTAACTACTACATGCTTTACATGCTGTTACTTTGTCCTATCAATAATCCCAAAAAACAATTTGATATGAAAACGTTATATGTATTAGTATTGTCATTAGTTATTTTTTCTTGTAAAAATACAAATAGTGACGCCGTTGTAGAAGCAAAACAATCAAGCATAGATTCAATGAAAGTAGTTGCCGAAAAGCAAAGAATCATCGACTCAATGAAAGTAGAAGCATCCAAAATCGAACAACAAAAAGAAGTGGTAGTGGTTAATCAAACTGCTGCTGGAACAACAACTACAACTGTAGCCAAGAAAAAAGGTTGGAGTGGTGCCGCAAAAGGAGCCGTTATTGGCGCCGGAGTTGGTGCTGTAACTGGAGCAATTGTTAGTAAGAAAAAAGGTGAAGGTGCCATTATTGGTGGTTTAGCTGGAGCTGGTGTTGGTGCTGGAACTGGAGCAATAATTGACAGTAGTAAAAAATAAAAAATAAAAGTTAAGTTAGTTATTAGTGTGCGTTTAAATTGTAGCAGCAATTTAAACGCATTTTTTTTATTTCATAAATAATAAGTAGATTTGAAGTACCAATTTAAATTCCAAATGAAACGATTAAAAAAAATTTCACTACTTCTTTTATCACTACTTACTCTTCTTGCAATTTCAGTTTTTGGATATACAAAGTATAAGAAACCAGTTTATGACGGTGAAGTGGCTTTGCAAAATATAAGTAAAAATACCACAGTTTATTTTGATGATTTTGGCGTTCCGCACATTTACGCCGATTCTCAAAAAGATGCCATGACGGTTTTAGGTTACGTTCACGCGCAAGACCGATTGTGGCAAATGGAACTTATGCGCAGAATTGCTCCAGGAAGATTATCAGAATTATTTGGTTCGAAAGCGTTGCCGAATGATGTTTTTTTTGCAGGAGTTGGAATCGATGAAAATTCTGAAAAAGCCATCGCGCAATTAGATAAAAATTCCGAAGCATACAAACTTGCAATTGCTTATCTCGATGGTGTAAATCAGTTTATTGAAAACGGAAAAACACCTTTGGAATTTGAATTGGTTGGCGTTAAAAAAGAAAAATATACCTTAAAAGACGTTTACAATATCTTCGGATTCATGTCATTCAGTTTTGCAATGGCACAAAAAAACGATCCGTTAATGACCGACATTCGTGATAAATTTGGAGCAGAATATTTGAAAGATTTTGGTCTTGATGGTTCTTTGGGAACAACGCAATTAAAAAGTTACAAAGGCAAGTCGAATGATTATGCTCAAATCTCCAAATCGGTAGCAAGTTTGTTAGACAATTCTCCAATTCCGCCTTTTATTGGAAGTAACAGTTGGGTAATTGGCGCACAAAAAACCAAAAACGGAAAAGTAATTTTTGCCAACGATCCACACATTGGTTTCTCGCAACCTTGCACTTGGTATGAAGCCCATATCGTTACACCAGATTATGAAATTTATGGCTACTATTTGGCCGGAACACCATTTCCGCTTTTAGGTCACAACCGCGACTACGCCTACGGATTAACGATGTTTGAAAACGACGATTTAGATTTGTTTCAAGAAGAAAATAATCCAAATAATGAAAGCCAATACAAGACAATTGATGGTTTTAAAAATTACAACATTCGAAAGAAAATCATCAAAATAAAAGACAGTACATCGGTAACTTTAAATATCAAAGAATCGATTCACGGACCAATTATGAATGATTTGTTGACGACTTTAAAAACCAAAAATCCAATTGCCATGTCGTGGGTTTACACACAAGAGAAAAACCAAATTCTCGATGCCGTTTATTCGCTTTGTCATGCCAAAGATGTTACTGATTTTTATAATAAAATAGAACTCATTCACGCACCAGGATTGAATGTTATGTATGGAGATGCTAAAGATAATGTCGCTTGGATAACGTCTGGAAAATTGTATAAATTAGACAAATCCGTCAATCCAAATTTTATTCTAAATGGCGCCAACGGAATCGATGATAAAAAAGAATTTCTTCCGTATTCTAAAAATCCTTCGGCAATAAATCCGACTTGGAATTACGTGTATTCTGCAAATAATCAACCCGAAGCTATTGACGGATATTTGTATCCTGGATATTATTTGCCAAAAGACAGAGCCAAAAGAATTGACGGTTTGTTAGCTCCAAAAAACAATTGGACTTTAACCGATGTTCAAAAAATGATTGTCGATAATACATCGTCTACTTCTGCAACTATTGTGAAGAGTTTTTTACCTCAAATTGATTCGAATAAAGCAACATCAAATGAGAAGAAAGCTTATGAAATTTTAGGAAAATGGTCTGGTTCTAATAATGAATCTGATATTGCTCCAACTATTTATAACAAATTTATTTATCACTATTTGAAGAATACGTTTCAAGATGAATTGGGCGAAGATGATTTTGCTGCATTACTTTCAACTCATATTTTAAAACAAATAATTGAGCCACAAATAGCCAATGAATCGTCGGTTTGGTGGGATGATTATAAAACCAAAAACCGCAAAGAAACTCGAAAAGAAATTTTAAATAAATCGTTTAAAGAAGCTATTGCATCGCTAGAAAAACAACAAGGAAACGACATTAATTCTTGGACATGGAATAAAGTTCATACCTTAGAACATCAACATCCATTAGGAAAAGTCGCTGCTTTGCGTGGTTATTTTAATGTTGGTCCAATGGAAATTGCAGGTTCGAATGAAGTTATTAATAATTTAGCTTTCACTTTTTCTGACAATCCAATTTATGAAGTAAAAGCTGGTCCATCAACTAGAAGAATTATTGACTTTTCAGATGTTGAAAATAGTGTGAGTATTCTTCCAACAGGTCAATCTGGAGTTCCATCGAGTAAGCATTACAACGATCAAGCGGAGATGTACGCTCAAGGCAAATTCAGAAAAATGAAAATGAACAAAAAGGAAATCGAAGCTACATCAACAAAGTTAGTTTTTGTTCCGAAGAAATAAGTAATTCTTCCTTAATCAGATGAATTAAAATGGATAAAAATCAGTAAATTTGCACAACCGCTTTAAACTATTTAAATGCAAACTCCCAAAAAAATAGCCGTTGTAGGTTCTGGATTAGTTGGAACTTTATTGGCAATATATCTTAAGAAATTAGGTCACACGGTTCACGTTTACGATAGAAGTCCTGATATTAGAAAAATTAATTTCTCAGGTCGTTCCATAAATCTTGTATTGTCTGACAGAGGAATAAAAGCACTGAAAGATGTTGGATTAGAAGACGAAGTTCTAGGAATTGGTATTCCTGTTGAAAAAAGAGCAATTCATACAGGTGCTGATACGGTTAACGAGCAATTTTATGGCAAAGATGGCGAAGTAATTTACTCGCTTTCTAGAGGTTTGTTGAATAAAAAAATGGTCGATTTAGCCGAACAAGCTGGTGTTGAATTTTTCTTTGAACAAAAAGTTTGGGATGTCGATTTAACAACAGCAACGATATCAATCGGTGAAACCGAAAGAGGTGAGTGGACTACAAAAGACTACGACTTGACCTTTGGTGCTGATGGTGCTTTCTCCAGAATTAGACACAGAATGCAACGTCAAAGTATGTTTAATTATTCGCAAGAGTTTTTAAATATTGGTTACAAAGAATTAAATATTCCTGCCAATCCAGATGGATCGCATAAACTAAACAAAAACGCTTTACACATTTGGCCACGAGGAAATTTCATGCTGATGGCATTAGCCAATCCAAATGGAAGTTTTACTTGTACCCTGTTTATGCCACATGATGGCGAAAATTCTTTTGAAGAGTTAAAAACAACAGAACAACTGGTTGCTTTTTTCGCAAAACATTTTCCAGACACTAAAGAAGTAATTCCAAATCTTGTGGAAGATTTCTTTAAAAATCCGACGAGTTATTTGGTTACAATGAAATGTTTTCCATGGACATACAGTAATAAAGTAGCACTTATTGGTGATGCTTGCCACGCAATAGTTCCATTTTATGGTCACGGAATGAATGCAGGATTTGAAGATATTACCGTTTTAAATCAGATGATTGAACAATATGGCGATGATTGGGCGAATTTGCTAAACGATTATGAGAATTCTAGAAAGCCAAATGCTGATGCCATTGCCGAACTTTCGTATCGAAATTTTATGGAAATGAGTTCGAAAACGGCTGATGAAAAATTCCTTTTACAGAAAAAAATCGAAAAATGGTTTTCAGATAAACATCCTGATAAATGGATGCCACTTTACAGTCGTGTAACTTTTAGTTTGCAACCATATTCAGAAGCATTAGCCATAGGAGATTTTCAAAATACAATCATGGAAAAAGTTCTAAAAATTCAAAATATTGAAGAAAAATGGAACAGTGAAGAAGTAGAAAACATGATATTAGAAAATCTTAAAACTAGTATTTAAACCTGCTATCTAATATCTGAAATCTGCAATCTAAGATCTGAAATCTGATATCTGAAATCTGCAATCTGTAATCTAATATCTGAAATCTAATATCTGAAATCTGCAATCTGAAATCTGCAATCTAATATCTGAAAACTAATTTTCCTCTCTGTGAACTTTTGTAAAATCAAATGCTGGCTTGCAAATAGCAATATATTCACAAGATTCATCAAACGGATTCGAATATTGAACTCTAGTATTAGCTTCAATTTTAATAGATTGACCTGCTTCTAAAACAATTGTTTCTCCTTCTATGATAAATTGTTTTTTTCCAGATATAATATAGGTATATTCTTCAAATTCTGGAGTTTGAAACGGTTCACTCCATTTCGGAGGCGCAACCATGTGAGCAATTGAAATATCGTTATTATCAGTTGCTGCTTTGCCGTGATGTTCTTCAATCAATTTCCCATCCGTTGTCGGAACTATGAATGGCGTTTTTTGTATTAGGTATTTTTTCATAATTTTTTTTATTTTAGTTTACCTATTTACCTACATAAAATATAGAATCTCCATCCATTATATAACCATGTCGATGTAAAACATCATAACCTCTTTTCTCCATACCACTAGGTGTTATTATAGTGTTATAAATAGTATCATTTGTAATAAAACTACTGAAAGCTTGACCAGGAGGCCTTTTCTCTAATGCTTTTAGAAATTTGTCAAGACCTTTTCTTAAATTACCTATCTTTCCAGGTTTCGGCCACTTTTTTATAGTAAAAATTTCATCAATGTGATGATAAATTTGACCTCCTGGACCTTTTTTATCACCAATAAAATCTGATCTCATTTCTCCATTTGCTGTAATTACATAACCACTCCAAGCTATACTCGGCATAGAATAGCTACCAAATTGTGGACTTGTTGTGTGATGGCATTGAACACAAGGAATAGAATCAGAATTAACTCCGCCTCTTCCTTTTCCCGTAATATCCACATCAAGGAAAGGTGTAGACATTGAATCTCCTTCAAAACCAGCATATTTATCTCCTTCACCAACAGCACCCCAATTAAACGATGGGTCTTGATAAGCAGCCCCATCTCTATTTATAAAAGTTTTACCATTACCAAAATTTCCAAATCCATCATTTGTCCATAATCCTCCACCATTTAAATTTATTAAAAAGAAAAGAGATGACATTGTCATTGTACCCGAAGGTATTCCACTACCACCGCCTCCGCCACTACTACCAGTCATACCACCACCATGTACTGCGTTTGACCCATAATCATTATGTAGGTTATCTAAGAAACTACCCTGTGTGTTGCCATACATATTTATCATCCCATAGCCGTTTTGACCGAATACTTGCTGAGGTTGACTATGGTCTTTACCATTGAAATAGGTTAATAAACCGGTAGGATCTGAACCAATCACTGGGTTGTTCCCTGCAAAATGATACGGTGTTTTACTGTATGTAGCTTCTGCCAATAAATCTATATTATAAAAACGTCCTGTTGATGGATCGTATTGTCTAAAATCCATCTCTGAGATGTTAAGACCAAAACTTTCTTCGGTTTCTTTACCGTTAAAATCGAAACGTTGGGCTACCGCATTACCAAGTGGGCTTATTACATTATTGTATCCTTGTTGCTTTAAACCAAATGGATAATACTGGTTTTCTTCTACTACTTGTAACGCTCCAGTAGTTGTTGCTTTGTAGCTTAGTCTTACATTACCAAGATGGTCTTTGTATTGATAAACATAAGAAAACACACCATTATTATGGGCAACATAGCCTTCGGGCTGGCTAAAAAATTGCAACCTACCATTTTCATAGATATAATTGTCATCATATTGCGTAACCGTTTGAGTGGTAGACCAAACTCCAGAAGTGAACTGCGATTTATAAACTATTTTCTCTATTTTTTTTCCCGCAGCATCATAACGGTATTTAATACCATTAGGATTAGGAGAAGTATCAGGATCTTGACTGTTAAAAACAATTTTAGTAGGTAAATTGAACTGATTGTATTCTATGTTAGTAATATTTTTATTGACATCTTTTTTAAGATTTCCGTTTATATCATAAGAGTAATCTGGACTAGCAGTATCTATATTTTTAAAACCAGCAACTGGATCTGCGGTATCAACAATTTTTGAAAGTTTATTGCTATCGGCTTCATAGATATAAGTTAACTTATCAATTACATCTATAAGTGGAGTAGCTCTACTTGTTAATCCGAACCTAAGTAAACCGGTGATATTGCCATTTTTATCATATTTAATATCGCCTTCTTTATAATTTTCTATTTGTGAAGTAGTACCAGCTAGGGCATAATTACCTACATAATTGGCTTGTTTTAATCTATTGAGCTCATCGTAGGTATAATTGTAACCTCTCACTTTATTGTCGGTTATCGTTTTCCATGAGGTTTGCGATATATTACCGTTGTAAAGTGGTGCAGTTGTACCTTGAGGTTTGTTGTAATTTATTTTAAAGGCAAACAAATCACTTGTTAAGCTTTGGTCTGGATTGTTGATGTTTTTAAGCCATCCTCTTACGTTGTAATTGAAGTCTACAGTTTGTAATGCCGTTGTTACTGCGCCATACAATGTTGCCGTTGTTGGTGCAACACCACCTACTTTCTTTTGGTCGAGCTGTCCTAATTCATCATAATGATTAAAATAAATGAGCTCTTCTGATTGTGTATTAATTTTTTGTGTTTGTTTTATGATTCTATCGGCATGATCATAAGCAAATTTATTAACGATAGTTAACGTATTTGTATTGTACAAGTAAGTTGTGGTATTTTCTAAAACCTTACCAGCAAAGTCTAGTTTAAGTTCACTAGTATTGGTGGTTGCCTGATAGGTATTCTTGATTTGTGCCCATATAGGTCGCTCTTTAAGGTCGTAGGCAACTAGGCTCATCTTCCATCGTCCTGTATCTAGTATTCTCACTAATGAGGAGGTTGGTAGTGATTTTAAATTGGTTAGAACGTTTGTTGTACTACTATAAACTGCTGTAGGAATTGTAAAACCAGAACCTAAAGGATTATAATTGTAGTTGTCGAAATAGTTAACTGAATTAACAGTAAAACCAGTATTTATTGATTTAGGAAAAACAAGATCGGTATAATTAATATCGATACCTCCGTTTTGGAACGCAGTAGCTGTTCTGGTTTCATTAATAACTGTGGTTGTATCGTATATTGCTTGTAGCTCTTCTCTTAATTGTGAATTGGAATTTCCCACAGAACTATTGTAATCAATCTGACCAGAGTACACGTTGTTACTATACATATCGTATTTAGTAAACAGCCACTTTTTTTGCAACCTGTAATTTGCATCTTGAGTTAAAACTACCCTGTTCATTTTGTCATAAACCAAGTATTCCCATCCTTTACCTGGTACTTTTTTCTCTACTAATCTATTGCGGTCATCATAGTGATATTCATAGCAAAGTCCTTCAATAATTTGTATTGGAACAATATTACTAACATTTGGTGGAGTAGCACTTATTCGGTTAACATTAGTAAAATTTCCATCTCCTTCAATATAAAGACTGTTATCGAAAATTTTGAAATAATATTTACATCCTGTTCCTTCTATGATTCCAAGATCACGATTGGCAACTCTTCTTTGAATATCTAATGGAAAAACAATTCCTTTTTTAAATTTAACTGGTGATGTTGCTGTAATATTTAAGTTAATTGATACAAGATCATTTTCGTCAATACTTATGTTTATTCCGCCATTTGCTCCATAATTGTTTTCTACAACGGTATTCAAAATTAATTGATTGTCCATTGCATCATATATGGTTTGGCATCTGCTTGCCTCTTCTGGATCGACATCAATAAGAGTTGTCCATGAATAATTTTGGTTATAATCTAGTCTTGAGTTACCTACAAAAGAAGCACTTACAGAACTTACTTCTCCTGAACCGTCAACAAATAAACTATTATTTTTGATAGAGAAAACATAATCGTAATTATTTGCACTAATTCTTCCAATTTCAATATCTTTAAATCTACCTAGATTGTTTAATGACACAATTTCACCATTTTTAAATTTAACTGGATTAAGTGTACTAATATTGATTGTTAAAACTAACTCATTACTATTGTTTACATCTAATAAAAATCCTCCTTGACCACCGTACTGTTGAAGTAAATCATTATTTAAAATAATTTCATTATTGTATTCGCTAAATAGTTTATTATATTCTAGGGCTAGATTTTCATCTACTTGGACTAAAGTTGTCCAAGGATAATTGTTAGAACCGCTAGCAACTAGGCCTAAAACTGATGACTCGATGGCATCACTAGCAGCTGGAGGAATTACAAAAGTTAAATTGCCATAAAAATCATACACATAATAGGTGTTATGCACAATGTAGTTACCGTTTTCTTTTAAATACTCTCTAGTTAATATCTTTCTTCCCGATTTATCAGAAAAGGTTTCTGTTGTATTAACTTTTTCATTGGTTGAAGTCCAATTTTCATTTTTAGTAATGGTTACTATAAGTTGATCTTGCAAATAATTGCCATTATAAAATAACTGAGGTAAAATGGTATTATCGTTTTGAAATAAAACATCAAACCGTGCCACTTCTGCATAGTTATTGGATCGATAATCAAATTTTAAATTATGATCGGTATCGTCTTGTTTAACTTTCCAGTCACTTCCAGGCGCTGCTTGTTTTAATATTTTTCCAATAGGACTGTTTTCGGCAATTACCTCAGAATAAGGATTTGTACCATCTTGGAAATCATCAGGAAATTTATTTAAGTAAAAAGGAGCTATACTACTTTTTACATTAGAAACGTAACCTAAAGGATTTGATAAATTAGAAACATACGGTAAATAGGTTTTGGTTTCTCTACCAAGTTCATCGTACTCATAATGACCGATTACGTCTTCTTTATCTCCACCAGCATTAGGAATAATTACTTGAATTGGTCGGCCTTGGTCGTCATAATAAATAACTTGTTCGGTTTTGTTAGAATCGGTAACTAAATGCTGAGCTCCATCTGCAACAGGTACTTTATAATTTACTTTATAAATATAATTGTAACTGTTATTCAATTGTCCGTAAGTAAAAAAAGGAACTATTGTAATAATAACTAAATATATAAACTTTTTCATACTTATCTTTAATTATTTTTTATGTTAAATACGTTTTCTTCAATGATATTACCATCCTGATCTTTTACTAATCGCAATCGTTTACACTCATCATAATCATATTTTAAAGAATACCCTCTTGGATTAGTTTTAATTCTAACTTGTCGGTATTTATCATAAACATAACTGGTTATATTGGCTTGAGGTAGACTTGTTCGTAGCGTATTTAACTCTGTAGCTAGTAGATTCATCGAAGCATCATCTACAACACTATTTGATAATGTTTTTAGTTGATTTATTGTCGCGACAGGAATGCTAGAATACGATATTCCCTCCAGTTCCGCAATAATCATCTCATCATTATAACCATAGATATATGATTTTTTAATTTGATTTTCTTGGGTGATTTCTAATAGGTTTTCCTTAGCATCGTATTGTGTAGCCTCTACTGAACTTCTTAACAAACTATTAGATTTGGCGGATTGTACTTTTTGTAAAAGAATTATTCCACTAACATTAGAAAACAAACTTCTAGTTTTACTTATAATTTTCTCTGCTTCTCCAACTTTTTGATACTTCGTTATTACTTCAATAGGGCTTGCAATTTGATTTTGATTATACAAAGTAGTATAAGCGCCCATCTCAGTTGCACTTACTGTTAGTGAAGATATATCTACTGGTATCGCATATTTATACTCCTTTATGTTTAAATCTCCTTTACTATCAGTAGCTGTAATTCTAACTGGTAAACCTTTGAGCGCACCATACTCATAAGAAGTTGTATTTGATACTTCTCTTGTTGTTCCAGAAGTAGTACCAACAGGTAACGGATTAATAAAATCTTTACTAACAGTAGAAATTAAGAGATTTGTATAGGAATTAAGATTGTAAGTACCTATTTTTGGATATCCAGGTAATTCATTACTCCCAATAGTACAATTCATATCATTTTTTAAAATAACAACATTTTTAATTAATGAATTAGAGTGCTTCTCGTAATTATAATCTGTTTGTTTTGCTATAAAAATATCCTGATCTTTTCTTTGTATTATTCTCTCTCTAACAATAGTTCCGTTGTACATATTGTTATTTTCAAAATTTAACCCAAAATCAAAATCATCAACATCAACGCCTTCAGATACAGTCTCAAGCAAATAAGAATGATGCCTTGTTTTGTTTTGTGCCTCGACAGTGAACTGTTTTTCTATTCCACCACCTTTAAACCAATCATCTCCATGACTGATAGTAACATATTTATATTCTACTTGATTATCACTACCAGAAAACAAATAACCCAAAGGATCAGCTTCAAGGCTCACTACATACAAAGAACTTTGTACATTATTTAAATCACAACAATATTTTTCGTAAGATTTTAGATGATCTGGATTATAAGTTACCACTGGGCTCTCATCATTAATCGTCTTTAAATCCTCAACTCTTTTATAAAAATACCTTTTGTAATCTTGCGCAAAGCCATTCGCATTAAAATCGCTTAACGATCTTACTCGCAACCCTAAAGCAGAAAAATACTCCTCTCCAATATAATAACAATCTGCAAATGCCTCCAAAGTTGCATGATTTAAGGAATTTACGGTAGTAGGCTCAAAATTTAATGAAACGGAATAATTATGAAAATTAGTATGAGTTTGAACTATTGGAAAATAAAACACATTAGAATAGTTAAATTTTCCATTAATTAAGGTAATGAATTTTGTACCAACAATTGCATTTGTTGATGTGTTTTTTACTTGAACAATAACTTTATGGTTATGATAAACACCATTAGGTTCTACATGAACATTTAAAGCCACTTTAAGAGTTTGGGTTATTACATGATTTGAAACCGTATTGCCATCAATAGACATTTCATTCCCAATATTAAAAATTTGATTGTTTAAAGAGCTTTGTGTTAATTCAAACTTATTTCTATATACATTTAAAGTTTTTCTTTTATCGACAACGGCTCTTACTTGCGGGCTTTCATATTCAATTTTTTTATAACCACCTGTAGGATAGGTGATTTTTGTCAATGCTCCTTTTGATGCAAATTCAAAATTGGGCTCTCTCACTGCTAAATTTTGATAAGCGGAGTCAAATTCAATATCTTGATCTTGTCCTATTAAGGTTGTGTTAGCTTGTCCATTATAATACCCTAATAAATCGATATCGTATGAAAATCTACTTGGTAAATCCTCTGGAGAATTGTAATCAAACGAATACACTTCACATTTATCACTATTGATGTCATTGGTATTATTAATTGAAATTTTATCTAAAAAAAAACGGAATGAATTAGGACTATTAGGAAATATATACTCTAATTTTATATTTCTAAGATTCTCGTTAATCAGGTTGTCTTTTAAACTAATACTATTTAAAATCCTATCATCATATTGAGGAGAATTAAAAACACCATCCGAAGGCAGTAACAAGGCACTTGAATTAAAAGACAATTCTAAATTAGAATTAATTGAATATATTTTTTTAATCTTTTTGGAGTTATAAATTGTCATTCTATAGATGGAACTGTTTAATTCACTAAATTCTGCAATATCCATACATCCATCATTAACATAAGATTGCTCATACAATAATGGCACTTTTTGCTTCTCATAGAGAACAAATGTTTTTGACCCGTCATCAAAATAGTCTAACAAAATCTGATCACCGTAGCTATTCTCTACTTTAAATAAATAGAAAGAAGTTGTAGCAAGAGACCCAACTGGCTGTGTAACTGGCAAAACCCCAGTTGAAGGTGTCCAATTTCCTTTTACTATAGTACTTATAATTGCACTAGTTCTTTCCGATGCATTTTCACCTCCAAAGTAATACTTCTCGCCAGTTGGAGTTGTAATTAAAATTATATTATTGTCTGAGGAGTTTAAACCTCCAACAAACTCAATTTTTAATTCTGAACTATAGTCTGTTAATCTTGGTATAAGATTTTCATCTAAATAAAAACTTCCTGAATAACCTGGAAATGAAAATGAAAAAAGATCGGCACGAAAATCGCGAGTATCGTTCGCTATTGGTAAGTAACCTATTCCTGTTAAATCATCTCCTTGTTGCTCGATTTCATTAAAAAAGATTCTAGCACTTGCTTTTTCATCTGGATAATCGTTAACCACTCTTGTTACAACACCACCAGAATTTAACGCCCAATTGGTTCCAACCCAATTGGATTGTTGAATTAGTTTAACTCCATTACCCACATAACTTAAAGATACAGGAATATTTAATTTGCCTGAGGAATAAGAAACTAACGGTACGTTCTCAACAAGTCTTCCTGAAGACTCATTTACCGACACAGAGCTGTATCTAGTTTGTGCTAAGGATGAACTACTAGGAATTGCAGTAATCTGTCCAGTAGCTTCAACAAACCCAATTATTGAAAGTAAAAATAAAAATGTTTTTCTCATTTTTTAA
>NZ_DQDX01000084.1:13440-22222 GCF_003525665.1 Flavobacterium sp. | reverse complement strand
CTTTTTACAATAATAGAAAATTTATCATAATACAAAATTATCAAATCATTATTTTAACAAAAACTTTTCAACAATTTCAAAAAATTAAAGAAAAAGGTAAATTGTTTTTAAATTGTAAAATAAAGTAATTTGGCAATGTATCAAAGTTAGCAATACACATTTTTAAATGATATAACTATTTACAAATCAAATATAAAGAAAAAAAACCTAAAAAGGCGAGCAATATTGCTCACCTTTTTAAATTTGATAATATCTTAAACAAATAAAATTTTAAAAATCATGTTCTCGTATCATACTCATTCACAAGCCAGCACATACTCCTCAATAATATGTGGAGTAACTTTTTTAATTTCAGCATCATTCTCAGGGTTTTCACCATCCATATTGAAAAACTGTATAATTTTATCTCTTTTACTATACCAAACAATAGCTTTTTTGCCGTTAAAAAACGTTGTTGTATCACAAACTGTCAATTCTTTTCTTCCAAATTCAATCTCATCAAATGGCTTTATAATTTTAGTATTTGCAAATCCAACTTGTTCGCTTTTACAATCAATCATTTCATAATGATCTTCTTTCCATTCCATGCATTCTTTATTGGGGAAAATCATGTCTTTACTGGTATAAGCTATAGAAAAAACTCCAATCAAACTAAACAATCCAATAGCAATTTTCTTTTTTGGAAAGCGATTATTAGATTCTATCGCATTAATTTTTATCAAATCTGAAGAACTTTCACTAACATCAAGCTCAATAATTATATTTGACATCTTTTGATTATCAGAAGCAGCAACAACCAACTCTAAATCGTCCGAATTTGAAAACACAGAATAAGGTCTAGGCTTAAAATCAATCAATAAAGCAGACATTTCTATTCTAATACTATTTTCGCTATCAGTTTCGTCTTTAAGGAACGAAATAACTGGTCTAAATTTATCAACATTACAATTTTCAATGGATTTTTTTAAGGACTCATTTTCTTTAGTTCCAAAAAATAATCGAAACAACTCCTCTTCTTTTCTACTAATCCCTTTATCCAAAATAATCAAACTCAAGTTCCTCATTTGAGCTGGGGATGGATTCGCTAAAATTCCAGAAACATCATCATTTTTTACAATTTCGTACTGTTTTTTAATAGCAGTCTTGTAATCTTTAAAAGTAATTTTCTTCATAAGGGAAAGGGGTTTTATGAATTTTTAAGAAATCTTTGGAATTATCGGAAATATCGGAATTCCCTATAAAAACTACTACAAAAACGTAATTCCTTTGCCTCAGAATTAGTTCTTGATCTATTTCGCGATAGGAACAAATGTACAAAACTGATTCTAAAAAAGTGATGCGCTACAGAACTGATTTTTTATTCAGGGAAGTATAACCAAAAGGTTCTGTAGTCGCGCACTTCACTTCCCAAAAAAAAAATCTGAGTACTCAAAACAACAGATTTATCTGTTACAAAACGCTTTCGAAAACATCTCGAACAGCCAAAACTATGTCCAATTTTTAAAATTCAATAAAATGAAAAAAATATTATTTATTGCCTTATTGGCAACAGCAACTTTTGCAGTATCCTGCACAAATGATTCAGATGCAATCACACCATCCCAAGGAATTCAAGATAAGGAATCATTCGCTTTAAAAGTAGGTGACACTTTACCTCCTGATACTGGAGGTCAAGGCGGAGACCTTCCGCCAAAGAGACCGTAATTTATTTTAGAATATTTGACGGTATTCTAATTTAATTTAATAATTTCGGGAAATGATACTTAAAAGGTACAATTTCCCGATTTTTTTTATAATGGCATTTGCCGTTTTATTCTCATGTAAAAAAGAAGAAGCTAGTAATAAAAAGGAAAAACCTCAATTTGAAAAATTATTAGATAAAGCATATTCATATTACGAAAATCAAAAATTTGACAGTGCTATTGTTTATTATTACAAAGCTAAACTAGTTTGCACTCCTGATGAATTAGATAATATAAGTTTCGCTCTGTATTATATTGCAACAATTCAAAAAGCACAGTGTGATTTTTCTGGTAGTGAATCAACAGCAACAGAATCATTAAAAATCAATCCTAATTACAGTCAAAATTTTTCTTTTTATAACTTACTTGGTCTAAATTATTTAGAACTAAACGATTTTCAAGAAGCGATCAAATATTATAATTTGTCATACAAAGAGGTAAAAAGCCAAATTGAAAAATGTGTTATAAAGAACAATATTGCATATGTTTATTTGGAGTCAAAACAATTTTCTAAAGCTAAAGTAATTTTAGAAAGCATTGTTAAACATGATTCACTCGTAGCTAATAAAAAAAATTATGCTAAAGTTCTTGATAATTTGGGATTTGCTTATTTCAAATTGAATAAAACCCAAGCCATCACCTATTTAAATAAATCTTTAAAAATCAGAGACAGCTTGCAAAATGATTCAGAATCTATTGCATCACACATACACCTTTCTGAATATTATCTCAATTCTAATCCTACTCTAGCTGAAGATTTTGCTCAAAAAGCTTACAATTCAGCAACGGCTATAAATAGTCCTGATGATAGAATTGAAGCAATAAAGTTCCAAATCGCATCAGGTAATTCTAATGATGTAAAAAAACTTGCGCTAAAGCAGATGAGTATTTCAGACAGCATCAATAAAATAAGACAAGCATCCAAAAACCAATTTGCCAAATTTAAATTCGATAACTCAATTGCCTTAAAAGAAAGTGAAAAACAAAAAACACAAAAACAACTCTATATAATCCTATTCTTTTTTGCATCTACTATATTATTAGTGATTTTCTTCACAATTCGCTCAAGAAATAGAAGAAAACTAAAAACGATCTCTTACGAAACCGAAACCAGAATATCCAAAAGACTTCATGACGAACTAGCCAATGACGTTTTTAATGCGCTAACTTATGCCGAAACACAAGACCTTCAAGACAGCGCTAAAAAAGAACAACTTCTCGAAAATCTCGACGCTATTTACACCCGAACCAGAAACATTGCCAAAGAAAACAGCGATATTGATACTGGAAGTAATTTTCAAGATAATTTACAAAGCATGATTGCTAGTTACATTTCTAATGATGTAAATGTGTTAATTCAAAATCAAAACACTATAAATTGGCTCTCTGTAAAAAAAGAAGTCAAAATTGCAGTCTACAGAACGTTACAAGAATTATTAGTCAATATGAAAAAGCACAGTCAATGTTCTGTAGTGGCAATAAGGTTTGAAAACACTAAAAAAGAGATCATAATCAACTATTCGGATAACGGAATTGGAACCTCCGAAATGTTAAAATTTAAAAATGGACTCCAAAATGCGGAAAACCGTATTTTAGCCATTAAAGGAACGCTTACTTTTGAAACAGAATCAGGAAAAGGATTCAAAGCACAAATCATTGTACCCGAATAAAAAGAAAAGCTATGTTTAAAAAAGTTCTTGTCGCCGAAGATTTTGACAGCATTAATATTGCCGTAAATCAAACCCTAACTAATTTATCCGTTACCGAAATACACCACGCCAAATACTGCGATGATGCCTTATTAAAAATAAAAAAAGCCTTGCAAGACAATGAACCTTACGAATTACTAATTAGTGATTTGTCCTTCAAAACAGATCATCGAAAAGTAACACTAACTTCTGGAGAAGATTTAATAGAAAAAGTGAAACAAATCCAACCCGACATTAAAGTAATCGTCTATTCTATCGAGGACAAAAATTTTCGTGTAAAAGCATTGTTCCACAACCTCAACGTCAATGCTTATGTTCACAAAGGAAGAAAAAGCATCACCGAACTAAAAACGGCAATAAAAACAATACTTAAAGACGACAAAAGTTACATTTCTCCTGATTTTGCGCATTTACTACAAGACAAAGTCATACATGAAATAGATAATTTTGATGTGCAACTCATCAAGCAACTCGCAATTGGTGTAGCCCAAGATCAAATAGAAACCAAATTCAAAGAACTTGGCATCACACCCAACAGTAAAAGTGCTATCGAAAAAAGATTAGGCAAACTAAAAGATTATTTTAAAGCCAACAATACGGTGCATCTTATAGCAATTGCAAAGGATTTGGGTATCACTTAAAAACTTTTTTTACTTTTTTTTTACCACTTTACGGTTTTCCGTAAAATACACAATGCTAATGGTTTTAAGTTTGGAGTCTAATCAACAACTCCATGGAACTCAACAATCAACTTAAAGCTTTAGCCGATAAAATTATCCTGCTAAAAGACAAAATCGAAACGGAAGAATCTACAAAACATGCTTTTGTACTTCCTTTTATAAATATTCTTGGTTACGACACTTACAATCCTACCGAAGTAGTACCCGAATTTACTGCCGACTTAGGATTGAAAAAAGGCGAAAAAGTAGATTATGCCATTTTCCAAAACAACGAACCTATTTTAATTATCGAATGTAAGAATTGGAAAGAGAAATTATCGGTTCATGGTTCGCAACTATTTAGATATTTTCATGTCACTAAAACCCGATTTGCACTTTTAACCAACGGAATTCATTATCAGTTTTTCACTGACCTTGACGAGAAAAACAAAATGGATCAAAAACCATTTCTTGAATTTGATTTGACCGATTTACGTGATAATGTCATTAATGAAATTACAAAGTTTCACAAATCAAATTTTGATGTAAACAACATTATAACCAATGCTAGTTCATTAAAGTACATCCAAGAAATCCGCAAACAAATCAATGAAGAACTTACCAATCCATCCAACGAGTTTGTAAAATTATTTGCCAATAAAGTGTATGCTGGACGACTTACAGAAAAGGTAATGGAAGAATTCAAAGAACTTGTTCACAAAGGCTTCAGCCAGTTCATTAGTGAAAAAATTAATGATCGATTGAATGCCGCAATTAACAAAGAAGCACAAAACCAACTGGAAGATTTACCTGAAACAGTTGATGATGAAAGCAAAATAAATACCAGTGAAGAAGAACTTGAAGCCTATAGAATTGTAGTTGCAATTCTGCGCAGAAAACTTCCGACAGATAGAATCGTTTGCCGAGATACGCAATCCTATTTCGGGATTCTTCTTGATGATAACAACAGAAAACCTTTATGCAGATTACACCTCAACGGTTCAAAAAAATACATCGGATTGTTTAATGACAATAAAACCGAAGCAAAACAACTATTAAACAGTATTGATGATATTTATTTATTTGAGAAGGAGTTGTTGGAGACAGTTGGGTTGTATGAAGTAGAATAATTATTAACTATATAAATTTAAAAAATTATGCCATCAATATTAGAAATTCAATCGCAAAGAAAAAACTTAGGAGGTTTTGAAAGCTATTTGGGAAGAAAAGAAATAAAAGAGTTACCAAGTATTTTATGGGAAGATGAATGTGTAGAAAACATAATTCAAGGAACATATAATAACGGAAATGGAATCTTAGTTGCTACAAATCGTAGGCTAGTTTTCGTGGATAAAGGATTTTTATTTGGATTAAAAGTTGAGGATTTCCCTTATGATAAAATTAGTTCCATTCAATATGAAACAGGTATTTTAATGGGCAAACTAACCATTTTCACTTCAGGAAATAAAGCGATAATTGATAATGTAATTAAAGCTAAAGTAAGAATTTTTGGAGATTCTGTAAGAGCAAAGATTTCTGCACCAAAAGACACAACAAATCCTTCAGCACCTATTATAGTTACTCAACAACCGATAGATTTTGCCGACCAATTAGAAAAGCTTGCGAAATTAAGAGAACAAGGAATTTTAAATGAAGAGGAATTTGCACAACAAAAGAAAAAAATACTTGGAATGTAAAACACGTAAAACTACCTGTAAATGAACCAAAACAAATATTTAGATTTATCTCAAAAATCTAATATCACTATATTTTTAAGCATGAAACAATACTACATTTCTATTAATAACGAGCAAATTGGTCCATTATCGTTTGACGAACTAAAGGAAAAGAAGATATCAAGCCTCACCATGGTTTGGTTTGAAGGACAAACAGATTGGGAAAAAGCAAGTGAAATTGATGAGTTAAAAGATTTATTAAAATCAATTCCGCCTCCAATTAACACTTTTTCACAAGTTCCACCTTTGCCTACAAATGAAAGTCAAACATCTATTGAAGATGATGAAGACGAGCCTGTTACGATTATGGGACTCAGTAAAAATGTTTTCTACACTGTTTTAACTCTCGTGCTAATAACAATTGTCATTATCGTTTTAAATAGTTATCAAAATAAAACAGAACAACTGCAGGAAATAAATAATGCCACAGAAACGCACAACCAACAGCTAGAACTTCAACAAAAAGAAATTGAAGAGCAAAAAGCCCGAATTGCAGAACAAGAAAAAATCGAAGCCGAAAGAATAGCAAGAGAAAGAAAACAAGCAATAGAAAACAGACTTTCAGAAATAACAAGCCAATTAAACACAAGTTACAAAAACTTAGAGAAGGCAAAACAGAAACTAAATGACGTTAGTGCTTTTAAGCTTCTCAGAACTTCAAGTGATAGAAACCAACAGATAAATACTGCACAAAGTTATGTTGATTATTACACAGTAGAAATACAAAAATTAGAGACGGAATATGAAAAGATCAATCCTAACAAGTAATAAATTAATTAATCTTAAAACCAAAAAAGTATGAACCATAAAATTATTGAAGCAATAGAAAATCAAAATATAATTGAATTCTATTACGAAGGTGAATTAAGAGTAGTTGAACCACATTGTTATGGAGTGTCAAAAGCAGGAAATGACGTTTTAAGAGCATTTCAAGTTGATGGATATTCTTCTTCAAATAAAATGTGGTGGAGAATGTATACCGAGAGTAAAATGCAACAAGTAAAAAGCATTGATCAAAATTTCACACCAAGAAATGATTATAGGAGAGGAGATAAAGATATGGTTAAAATTTATATTGAAATTTAAAATGGAAAGCTACATAAATATAAGTGGAAATTCATCATTAACACATTTTGAAATATCTGATAACTCAATTTATGTTTGGTTTACATATAGCAAAAAATCCCTATATTTATCCTGTTTATAAAATAGGAAACCATCATTTCCAACAGTTAATTCAAAGAGCAATTAGCGGTAAAGGATTAAGTACTTACATAAATCAAAATGTTAGAAAAGACTTTATTAAATAAATATGACTACAACAAATTTCAGAAAAGTACTTATCGATATTGCAACGGAAGAGAATAGTAATACTATTTCTAAAATCATTGCCAATTATTATCCAAGTTTAAATATTTCGACTAGAGAAACTTTATTCGAAAGTTTGATGTTTTTTTTAGAAAGTTCTGAAAGTCAAGAATTCACTTTTCAGGATTTATTAGAAAAAATTAAAACTGAAAGTTTAGATGTTTCAGAATATGTTGGAAAAGACTATAGAATTAAAGAAGTTGAAATTTCAAACTTAAGAGGCATACCTTCCAAAGAAGAAAACAATAATATTCCTTATGGAATAAATTTAACCGATGAAAACGGAATAATTAATAATGCAATTATTTTAGCAAATAATGGAACAGGGAAGTCATCTGTTTTTGCAGGACTTGAGATGATTTATACTCAAGAAATTGGAGAAAAAAACCTTCGTTCTAAAGTTCCAGAATCAAACGATTCGCTTGATTATAATGGTTACTTAAAAAGAGTAAATCAAGCTGGAAGACCAACTTGTAAAGTCAAGACAATTGACGGAGATTTTGACTTAGAAAACATAATTTTTAAAAATGAAGATTTTGTAAAAATTTTTAATCCTAATAGTCATTTCATTACTGAATACGATATTATAAGTAATGGTCAGCTTGAATACGAAAAAGATGAAAAACACGACCATTCATTTCATAATAAAATTGCAATATCTTTAGGTCTTACTGAATTTATTACTTTTCAAAAAACCGCTCAGTTAATTCCAAATTACAGAAGAAATAAAGAGAAAACCCATAGAGATAGAGTTGGTGTAGAGATTGAAAACAACAAAACAACCATTAAAAATAGACAAACCGAAATAAATTCAAAAACTATTGAAATTGATGAGTTAAAAAAAGGTATTTCTCCTGAAAATAATTCTAACGAGCAATCTAAACTAGAGTTTTTAAACAAATTGAAAAGTAAAACCTTAGAGATAAGTTTTGATGAGCTGAAATATCTTAATGATATAATTGAATTTGAAAATAAGTATAGGGAGTTCAGTAGTTTAGAAAGAAATAAAAAAGCAACTGTAGAAAAGAACTTCTTAGACATAGGAAAGGAATTAATTCATGAATTTGACAACTGTCCTTTCTGTTTGAGTTCAAATAAATCATTAGAGGAAATCAAAATTGAAGTTGAAAAGAGGTTATCAGAATTAGAACAGTTCAAATTACTAGATGAACAATTAAAAAATAGATTTAGGTCAGTTTCTGAAAATTTATGGAGTATTACCAGAGATTTAAGTAATGTGAATGAAATACTAAACAATGACAGAGAAGAATTAAGCAGTTTTTCAAATTTAGAAAAAATTAGATTGGAGGAAAATAGATTATATGTAGCATTATCTCCTGTAATAAGTGACTCTGAATTAAATGATTATATCTATTCTTTTACTCAAAAGTTAGTTCCAACCGATAAAGATTACTTGGATTTATTTGAATTCATCAATAAGAACAAAGAAATTTTTGAAAAAAGATATATTGAATTAGCTAAAGAAGTTCAATCACTAATTGAGGAACGAAAAAACACAATTGATACTGAAATAAAATTATTTCTTGAAAACAATGAAAGTCTTACTG
>NZ_DQDX01000084.1:10731-13409 GCF_003525665.1 Flavobacterium sp. | reverse complement strand
CGTAATAGAATTTAACGAGCAAATAAAATCAATCGAAAATAAAAATAATGAGTTAGAAGTAGAATTAATTTCAGCTAATAAAAAAGTTGGTTATCTTAATCAAATTAAAGATGAAATAGCTGTTTTCAACTCTAAATTCAAATTAAAAGTTGATGAATTGGTTAACAATGTATTTGAACCAATTAAAAATACTGTTGAAGATATTTTAAATGAATATTTTCAAAATGATCCTCAATATAAACTCGAAATAAGATTAAAAGAAAATAAGTTAAACATCGAAGGTGAAGAATATATAACTAAATATATAGTGGCAGAAATAATAGATAAGAAAACCAACGAAATAGTTACAACTCCGCAAAATTATTTCAACACCTTTAGATACAAATTATTTTCATTAATGATAGGTTTAAGTATCGCTTTAGCTTCGCGAAAAACCTATAAAATAAATTTCCCATTAGTAATGGATGATTTATTTTTTGCAAGTGATTTTATAAATAAAAATTCATTTTCAAAGTTTTTACAAAACATTATCAAACTATTCCAAAAGCACACACCAGATATCCCATTGCAACTAATTTTATTTACACACGATGATTTAATCTTTAGAACGTCTATTGATAGTATTGAAAATTTAGCAATGGCAGATGACACTTTATTTGGTAGAATGTTCAAAATGTCTTATCAGCAAATAAAGTCAAATAACTCAGAACCAAAAGGAGGGTATAACGATTTGATATATTCAATTCCAAAAAAATTAAAAATTAAAATATGACAAAAAAAATAAAAGATATAAATTATAACAATTTTAAAATTATTGGCATAATCTTAATAGCTTTATTGGTGGTTTTGTTTTCACTGCAATGGATTAGTCTAGACAAAAAAATTAGCGATATTAAAAAGCAAAATAGAAATAAGTTAGACTCTTTAATAACATTAAATTTATCTAATGAAATAAAATTTAGTAAAACTGATAAAGGAGTTTATATTGTTGAACCTGAGGAAATAACCTACTTAAACAACAAAATCAATATACTTTCTAAAGAAGTGTACAGAGAAACTAATAGAGCAGAAAGCATTATTGATAAAGATTTAGATAGGTTAAATCTTTATATGGCAATTGGCATAGGTTTTATGACTTTATTAGGAATTTTTGTACCTATTCTTGTTAATATTATTAGTGTACAAGATTTAAAAGAAAAACAATTTTCATTTAATACAAAGCTTGATGATTTTCAAAAGAAATATGACGAGTTACCTGATAAAGAAACATTGAATAAAGCAATAGAAGACTCAAATAAGGTTTCAAGTAAGTTAAATACATTATCACTTCAAATTTCAATAAACAGATTTTTTAATATGAATGCAAATTATTTACAAGAGTTTGCATTTAATGGTAATTTTGATAGGTACGTAAACCTTTTAAATTTAATAATATTAGAATTAAATAAATGTAAGGACGATACCTTGCACAAGATATATGAAGATGACTCCTTAAAAGACACTATTTATGATTTTTCAAAAATTTTATATGATGAAAGATTTGTTTTTGCGACATATATTGAAAATCCCGATATAACAGGAAAGTTTGTTGAAATTGCTGAAAGCTTAAGAAATCTTTCAAATTCAATTGCAGATAATGAAAATCAAAACTATGAAATTGTAACTGATTTAATCAATGAACTCATTGAACTATTAAGAAATGCTTAAAATCAACCAACAACTCAAACGTATAGAAATCAAAGAATTTGAAATTGAAAACCAAATTGTTTTCAATTACTTTGATAACTTGTCAACAACTGAACGAGACGAAAAATTACTTCGTGCTATTTACATTGGTGTTTTGGCATTAATGGAAGATAGAATATCAGCTTTCCTGGCTAAAACTAATAATGAATTGGGTACTGAATTAGAAAGTCTTAAAATGATTTTCGAAATGAAAAAGGAGTTATTTTACAAGTCAACTATAAAAGGTACTTTAGCCGAAGATGAAATTGCTGATTTCTTAAACAACTATTTTTTTGAAAGAAGATTAAAAGACAAAGCTTTCTTAACTGGAAACACAGCTGGAAATCTTCCAAAAAACAAAACAGGAGATATTATTTGTGAGGTAAATGGTTCACCAGATTTAAAGATTGCCATTGAATGTAAGTTTGATAAAAGTATTCGTTTTGGTGAAATTGAAAATAAAGAAATTTTCATTCGAAAAACAGATACCGCTTGGAGCCAATTAATAGAAGCACAAGCTAACAGAGATTCAAAAGTGAGTATTATTGTTTTTGATATTTCATTGGTTGATAATTCTATTCTCAAAAATTTTGACAATGTGGGTTACATTCCAGAAGTTGGTTTTGTTGCCATTATAAATTCTCAAAAAGGAGATTATTCTAACCTTGCAATCGCTTACATGTTGGCTCGTGATATTGCGACAAATGCAAAAGAAATCGAATTAGACAAGAATGTTTTAGCAATGATTGTGAATAGAATAATTAAAGACATCAATGAAATTTTGTCAATTAAATCTTTAGTTCTAAATAACATTGATAACAACAAAGCAATTCTAAAACAATTAGATAAATCAATGCTATTGATGGAATTTAACCAAGAATATCTAAAGCGTTTCTTAAGTCAAGGAACTTTAACCAAGAAAGATTTACTTGATTTTTATATGGGTGAAGATA
>NZ_DQDX01000084.1:2790-10667 GCF_003525665.1 Flavobacterium sp. | reverse complement strand
CATAAATATAAACTTATTGAAAAAGAAATAAACGAATTGTAAAAAGAAAATAAAACTTAAATAACGATAATCAATTATTGGAACTATGGATCAACAAACTTTAAATATTTATACTGCAAAAGCTCAAAATGACAAAGCTATCAGTACGCTAAAAGGAATTTTGCTTGGTTTTAATTTAGATAATGTTGTTCATGAAAAAGAAATAAATGAATTAAAAAAATGGATCTCTTCACATAAAGAGTTAATCAAGAGAAATCCATTTAACGAATTTATGAATATTGTCGAAAATACTATTTCAAATAAAATCCCACTTAAAGAGACAATTGAAGACTTATTTTGGTTGTGTCAAAAATATGAAAATGGTAATTATTATTACAATACTGTGACATCAGATTTACAAATTCTACAAGGACTTTGTCATGGAATATTAGCAGATGGTATTATTAATGAAAAAGAAATTTACACATTAGAACAATGGTTATCGGAGAATGAACATCTTAGCACATATTATCCATATGATGAAATAAGAAGTTTAATTTCATCAATAATTTCGGATAATAAAATAGAAGAAGAAGAAATATTGGTTTTGAAAGCGTATTTTAGTCAATTTATAAATTTGCAGGACTTAAAAACAAGCGAACTAATAAAAAATGAGACTTTAGACATTCAAATATCTGGACATTGTAGTAGTGATCCACAAGTTACATTCAAAAACAAAACTTTTTGCATTACAGGAGTTCTAAAAAGAGGAAATAGAGATGATTTGCAAAAAGACATAATAAAGTTAGGAGGAATTCCAACTAGCACTATTACGAAAAAAACAGATTATTTAATAATTGGAGACAATGGTAATCCAGCATGGGCATTTGCATGTTATGGAAGAAAAGTCGAAAAGGCACTTTCATTAAGAAAGGAAGGTCACACAATTATGCTTGTACATGAGTTCGATTTTAGTGATATTATTGATGACCTACTTCACTAATTTCCAAAAAAAACACTTTAAAAAATCTAAATGGAATTAACTGAAAAACTCTTAACCGAATTACAAAGAAGACTTAAAATTGGAAACCGAAGAGGTGTTCATTTAAATGCAATTCCAGCAAATTCAAGATATAAATTTGATTTAAACCGACTTTCTAAAATTGATAAAGATTTGCCTAATAACTTTATTAATTCACTTCTCTCTGAATTACCATTAAAATTTAGAATTAGCTGGAAAGATAATGTCCCTGACTTAAATTCATTATTTGAAGAAGACCAAACTCAATTAGTAAAAATCACTAAGGCTTTTGAAAATTTAATCAATCAGACAGAAGCAATTGAATCCGAAAAAGGAATAAATACTTTTGGATTTGGATTTCCGATATTGGCAAGAAGAGATTTAGCAGATAACAAATTAACCGTTGCTCCTATTTTAATTTGGTCTTTAAGAATCAAAAGAACAAAAGAGTTTAATACTTGGGAAATTACACGAAATGAAGATGACCCAATTTACTTAAATGAAGTATTGATAAATCATTTGCAAAGTGATTCAAATATTGAAATTGAACCAATTCCAAGCGAAATGCTAGATAATGGTTTAATCAGCAAGTCAGAACTTATAAAAATTTGTAAAAACCTTATAAAAGCAATAAACACAAAATCGCCAGACGATTTAGAAGAAACTTTTAGTCAGAAACTTGAAAACATAACTTCTATAGGCGATAAAACTCATTATGAGAAATTGCCTTTGAATTCTACAAATTCTCTAATTGATTTTAGTGGTTTGTTCTCAATTTTTGAAGTTCAAAAACAAAACATAATAAATGAATACGGAAATCTTATGGAACTTGAAGGTCTTAAAATCGACCTTGAAGATTTAGAAGGACATTCATTTCAACCGATTTCATCGATTGAAACCGATCCTTCACAACAAAATATCTTACATTCATTAGAAGCTACAAGAAATATTTTAATTCAAGGTCCGCCAGGAACAGGAAAAAGCCAAACATTAACTGCAATTCTTATAAATGCACTTGAAAACAATAAAAAAACTATTGTAGTCTGTGAAAAAATAACTGCATTAGAAGTATTAGAAAAAGCCTTGAAAGAAAAAGGTTTGCAAAATCATTTTGTAATTGTTAGAGATATAGTTAAAGATAGAAAAGCGGTTGTTGATTCAGTTAGAGATAGAGTTGACAACTCTGAATATAAAAAATATAGATATAAATTTTCTAAAGAAACTTTAGAAAACCTTATCACAAAAGCCAAAGATTTAATTACAAACATAAACTCAAAACATCAAAAAATTGATGAAAAATTATTAGGTAATAAAATTTGGACAGACATTGTTGGTAATCTAATTTCAGAAATTAAAGGATCTGAAGAAGATAACACTTTAAATATTGAAAAAAATATTTTTGAATTTACATCTCAAGAATTTAATAGCTTAATTGACCTTGTTCAAAAAGGACAGTTATTGTATGATGATTACAAGCAGTTTGAATCAAATTCATTTATAAATCCTAAAAAATTTGTTGGAGATAATCCATTCAAAATCGAGCAAGAAATTGACGAATCATTTGAAAAATATTTAAAGTCTTTTAAGAGAATAAAACAACTCGAAAGTGATTTCAAAAATGAATATGTACAGTCAAGAAAAAAACAAATATCAGCACAACTTGACAGTTGTGCTGATATTCATAATTCTATTTCAACTATTATTGAAACTCATAAAGAAAATTTAGACTTTTTAGATGAACAGAAAACAAACGGTATTATTTATAACGCTTTAGCCTTTTTTTCTAAATCTAAAAAGAAAACATTACAAGACCAAAATCAGATTCAAGTTCTATTTTTAGATTTTGAAAATCATTTAAAAAACTCAAAAGA
Source organism: Flavobacterium sp. (assembly GCF_003525665.1). GTDB lineage: Bacteria > Bacteroidota > Bacteroidia > Flavobacteriales > Flavobacteriaceae > Flavobacterium. The sequence goes on along the minus strand of NZ_DQDX01000084.1, from coordinate 7,796 downwards.
TCTAGATTTAATTGAGCTGGCAAGCTCAATTAAATCAAATTTTTCGAGGTTAAATGATGTTAAAAAAGCAAATGAGTTAATCAATTCAACCTTTAATGATAAAGTTGAAAAAGAATATCAAGAAATAAACACATTGACATTTGACAATGAAGAATACAAATCAGAAAAATTAACACTTCTACAATCCGAAGCAAATGAATTAAAAAAGATTATAAATACCGAAAATTGGACTACTAAAAATGTCAATTCAAATAATTTAAACAAATTATTATACGAAGTAGAAATACTTAACAATAGTAAAAAAGAATACTTTTCAAACGAAAATGATTTATTTTCCTATGAATTTAGATGGTTTCAATTTTACAATAATCTTACTGAAACAAACAAAAAATTAGTCACTGAACTCAAGAATAAAGCTAATTGGAGAAAGTCATTTTTAATCCATTATCTAAATTCAATGTTGGTAGAATCTGCAAATATACATTTGCCAACTAACGATAATGAACATATAGAACTTGATAAAGCCTTAAAAGGAATTGAAAATGAACAACTAAAATTTATAAAGGATTTTTGGTTTTCAAAACAAATTGATTCAACTAGAGAATTTGAGCAAAGGAACAATAATCTTTCTGTTGAAAATCTTTATAACAAACGAAGTAGTAATAGATTTAAAAGACTATCGTTAAGACAAATTGTTCAGTATGATTCTAATCTGTTTACAAATTTTTTCCCAATAGTATTAACTTCTCCTGATGTTGCAAGTAATCTTTTCAAAGGAATGAATGGATATTTTGATATTGTAATGTTTGACGAGGCAAGTCAGTTAAGACTTGAAGATAACTTACCAGCAATTTTAAAAGGAAAACAAATTGTCATTGCTGGAGACGAACATCAAATGCCACCATCAAATTATTTTAGTAAAGTATTTGACGGCTCTGTTGATGATGAAGATGATTTGGAAGAAGAAAATGAAATTGTAGTAGATAAAGATAATATTTTATTGTCTTGTGAATCTTTGCTTGACTTTGCTTCGGAGTTAAATTTTCAAAGAAAACATTTAGACTTTCACTATCGTTCAAGACATCCATTTTTAATTGATTTCTCCAATTATGCATTTTACAATCAAAGATTAAAACCATTACCAAATAATTTTGAATATACTCCAATAAAGTTCATCCAAACAGGTGGAACATTTTCCGAACATATTAATGATGCAGAAGCGGAAATGGTTTTATCAATAATTGAAAATAATATTAATAGATTACCAAATGGAGAATATCCAACACTTGGAATTGCAACTTTCAATATTGCCCAAAGAAATCATATTAAAAGTAAAATTTTAGAAAGACAAAAATTTTCTAAATATGAAGAATTTAATGCCAAAATTCAAGAGTTAGAAGAAAACGGAATGTTCATTAAAAATCTTGAGAATATTCAAGGAGACGAACGAGACGTTATAATTCTTTCAACAACATATGGAATTGGAAAAGACAGAAAATTTTCTCAAAGATTTGGCCCAATAAATCACTCAAAAGGCTACAAACTATTAAATGTAATTATTACAAGAGCCAAATTTAAAATTTATGTTTGTTCATCTATTCCTGAACAAGTATTTATGAATTATAAAGAATATTTGACCGTTGAAGGTTCAAATAATAAAAGAGCAGTTTTCTTTGCCTATTTGGCTTATTGCAAAGCAATAAGCGAAAAAAACAATGATTTAAGAATTTCAGTTTTAACAACACTCTCAGAAAATACAAGCAAAAGTGCAAGTTATGATTCTTTCATTGGGGGAGATTTAGAATCTCCTTTTGAAGAAGAAGTTTATCAAAGTTTAGCAGAAAAGTTAGGAACAGAAAAGTTAATTCCACAATTGCAATTTGCGGGTTTTAGAATTGACATAGTATATGACCCAAAAATTATTGGCATTCCAAAAATTGCTATCGAATGTGATGGAGCAAAATATCATTCAAGTCAAGAAGCTTATTTGTACGACAGACATCGACAAAAAATATTAGAAGAACACGGTTTTGTCTTTCATAGGATTTGGAGTACAAATTGGTGGAGAAATACAAGTCGAGAAACAACCAAGCTAATTGATTTCATCAAAAATGTAGAATCATCAAATAAAAAGGAATTTGTAGATTATTCAAACACAGCTTTTGCATTTACAGATGATATAGAATTGATTGAGAACAATAATACTCAATCTTCATATTTGGAAAATGAAAAAGAAGTCGAAATAGTCAAATCAATAAATACTGAAACTAATGTACAAACCAAATTATTTAAAAACGAAATAAAATTGGGAAGTAAAATAAAAGTGAAGTATGTAAATAATGGAAAAGATATAAGTGTTCAAATTGTTGAAACAGAAAACAATGTAAATGACCTAAATAAAGGTTTGCAAAAAATATATTTCAAATCTGCTCTTGCAATTTCTCTTATTGGACATTCAGTTGGAGATATTGTTAAGGTAGGAAATTTGGATAATTTTGTTGAAATAATGGAAATAAAGAATTAATATTAGAAAGTTTTGAAATACAAAATTGACTGTTTTATGAAAAAACTTTTCTTTTTATTGTTATTGCTTTTTCAGTTTTCTTTCTCGCAAGTAAAACTCCTTTCCTGGAATGTAGAAAATTTGGGCAGTTCCAAGTCAGATACAACAATTAGTTTCATCGCAAACACAATTAAAAATTATGATGTTGTGGCTTTGCAAGAAGTAGTTGCAGGCGATGGTGGCGCACAAGCAGTAGCACAATTAGCCGACGAACTCAATAGAAAAGGAGCAAAATGGGATTATGTAATAAGTGATCCTACAAGCAGTAGCGCCTACAAAGTAGAACGGTATGCCTTTCTCTGGAAAACAGCCAAAGTCAAGAAAATTGGTACAGTATGGCTAGAGAAAAAGTACCATCTGGAGATAGATAGAGAACCATTCTATGGCACATTCGAATACAACAACAAGCAATTTACACTCGTCAACTTTCACGCCATAACCAAAAAGAAACAACCCGAAACCGAAATCAAATACTTCAAATATTTACCTGCGCAATATCCTAATCTAAACTTACTCTTTGTAGGCGATTTCAATTGTCCGCAGTCACACACCGTTTTCAATCCGTTGAAAAAAATGGGCTATCAATCGGCATTCATCAATCAAAAAACATCACTTAAGCAAGAATGCAAAAGCGACAATTGCCTCGCATCAGAATTTGATAATATTTGGTACAAAAAAAACAATATAACAATATCAAAAACAGAAGCCATCCTTTTCTACACCAATTTTAAAACCCTAAAACAAGCAAGAATAATCTCCGATCACATTCCTATTGCTATTACATTTTCAATCAATTAATAAGTAATTACGGTTTTCCGTAAAATATAAACTAGTGCTATTATTATTTTTACAAAAACACAGTAGTCATGAAAAAAACACTACAATTTCTATTCTTATCAACTGCTTCAATCCTATTATTATCAAACTGTAGAAAAAAAGAAACAGCAAGTCCGCAAAACCTTTTACCAGAATCAGCAGAAGAAATAACTATTGACTCGGTTACCAATCACCATGAAGATACAACCTACCAATACGAATACCGAACAGGTGAATCGGGAGATTATCAATACAATTATGATGTAATTGCTACTGATGTTGAAGGAAATGAATTAGAAGGCAACATCAACGTGGCAGGAAAATATGGTAAAGGAACCTTAACCTATTTAGAAGGTAACGAAATAGAAATCACTACCGAATGGATAGGTTACGGAAAACTTTTGGGAATAGATGATGATGGTAACGAATATGAAATCGTGGTAAAAAATTAATACATTTACGTATGAAAAAACTATTAATCCTTTTTTCTTTTCTGGTTTTTAATTCGTTTACAAAAACTATAGATGATGTATATGTATGCCAAAGCAAAGGAGCAACAAAATACCATTACAAAGAAACCTGCCGCGGATTAAATGCATGTAAGCATACAGTAGTAAAAAAAACTATTAAAGATGCGAAAGCTATAGGACTAACTTTATGCGGTTGGGAAGATTGATTTATTATAGATTTTGTAACAAAACAATAGTAAATCGTTACAAGTTGCTATTAAATTCCTAACAAGTCAATTCAAATTTAGCTGCATTTATGCAAATTAATTTGCTTCTTTAATAGGTCGTATTATGAATTCTGTTTATGTTGTTTTTTTTCGAATCTAATTTTGTGTTTACTAATAACAATTTTACTATTATTCAATAGCATTTGTTGGTTTTTTTATTCAAGGACAAGTATTGGAATTATCTAACGATTCAATACAAAACAATACATTTTTACTATTACTTTTTCAATAGTTTTCTATAAGTTGATGTAATAAATAAAATGTATTTGAAATCTAAATTATTTCAATAGAAAACAATACGCTTTTCCTATTATTTAATAGATAGCTCATCTATTCAAAAGGAAGCTTTAGTACGTTACTTCTTCTTTTTTATTTTCTATGTAATGGTTAACAGATAGTATTACGATACAAATAATAGCTGTTCCTATCAAAATGTTTTTTAATAGTTTATTGTTATGTTGCAATTGCAAATTTTGCACCTGGAGGTTTTGATAATCTAAAGAGTTATCAATAGTCTGTAAGTTTCTAAAATCTTTCATTTCGAATAATTTTTATATGATTATTTTCTAAAATAATTATAATGAATTCATAGATGCAATTTCTATTTACTCCTTGATGTTCCACAATATGATTAAAAACAACGAAACTAAATCCTCTTCCTTCTAAATACATTTCGTGCAGTATTACTTCATCTTTGCCATCAAGTTCTTTTAATAGAATTCTATGATTTAAGTTTATCTTTTTATCAATAATTGCTCTACTTTCTCTTAAGTCTGTTGCCAATTGATTATTATATTTAATTCGATTTTCTGGTGTTGCAAATCGCTGCGATTTCTTTTTCGCAATAAACTCCTCTGACGTTAACGGATCTATTTTTTTCATTATCTAAAG
>NZ_DQDX01000084.1:0-2682 GCF_003525665.1 Flavobacterium sp. | reverse complement strand
ATATTTATTTGTCAAATATATAAAAAATAATTACATTTACCCAGACGAAAATTTTAAGAAATAAAATGAATAATAAAGACTCAAATAGCAAATCAATATCCTATCAACAAATTGGTGAAGCAATTTCAAAAAAGCAATTCACAGCAAAGGATTTAGAGATCACATCTAGACAATTTAATTATTGGAAAGAAAAAGATGTTATTCCCTTTTTTATTAAAGATAGAAAGACACTAATGACCTTGCCAGAAGCTTTATGGGTTTTAATTATAAATGAATTATCAAACATTGGAATTGTAACTACTAAATTGCAATTATTGTCAAGTAAAATCTGGATTGAACCATTATTTAGTAATTACGCTGATGATGTCATCAAAAAAGCTATAAAAGATCCTAAGGGCGAATTTAGTCAAGATGATAAGGAATGGTTTAAATTTTTACTTGAAGATGAGATTGCAATGCATCATATTTTTAGGAGAGAGATCACGCCTTACATGGATTCAATAAAGTCTTGTTTGCGTTCTCCAAAACAAATAGCTTCTTTTATATATTGTCCGAAAACCGAGGAGTATAGAATATCTTCTTTTACAAATTCAATTGGTTCTGAATTAAACAATCTATTTTATGGTGAAACTTTAATAACAATTCCTTACATACCACATTTAATTCATTTAATGGGTATTGAAATGAATAGAACAACGGAAGATCTAAAATATTTAACTGAGATAGAAAATCAAATATGGAGATCAGTTCAGTTTGAAAAACCGAAACTCCTACAAATAAGTTTAGACGAAGGTGGAAACAATAAAATATATAAAATTACTGAAAGTCATAAAAAATCAGAAGAACTGGCAAAGTTCTTCTTAAATACAAATCTGCCGATAGGTTCAAGCATACAAATTGAAAAAAGATCTCAAGGCAATTATAAAGTAACTATAAAATCTTAATTTATGAAACATGTAAAATCCATTCGGTTCCTGATAGTTCAGCCCGTATTATCTAAGACAAGATATGGACCAGAAGGAAAAGGTTTCACATATTCAACATTTGTTAAGCTATGATGAAATTATCGCAATTGCACCCAATTTATCAAAACAACTAAATGAAGAAACCGCATTTGAATTTTCAAAGCAATTATATGAATTTGCAAAATTAATACTTGAGCAACGTAAAAATGAAAAAGAAAAACCTCACGTTAAGTGATTTTTATGGATCAACAGTTTGGTCATACACTAGAGTTTCAACCAAAGAACAATTCATGAATAATGGAAGTATTGAAACACAAGTCAAGAGAATTAAATCTTTTGCAAAAGACCATGGATTGATAATAACAGAGGAGTTTGATGCTGAATATGAAAGCTCTAAAAAAATAAATACTCAAAATACATTAAGAGAATTGATAGATAAGATTAAAAAAACATCTATCAATAAAAGACCAAAAATCATTTTAATATGGTCACCTAGCAGATTCGGGCGTGCTGGCGCAGAACATATTCAATTATTCGTTAAACTCAGAAAAGAATTCAACGTCCTACTCTACTCTGTAAGTACAGAACACAACACTTTTAATGAACGAGCGGAAAATGAATTTTCTACTCAGCTTCTTTATGCTCAAAAAGAGAATTTTAATAGACAAGACACCATAATTCCTGGATTAATAAACTCTCTTAATAATGGAAAAACATTTGGAAAAACTCCAAGAGGTTATGATCATTATGGACCAAGAGTTTCGAATCCTACCAAAGTAAAAGCATTCCAAGAAATAATACTTAATGAAGAAGGAAAGTTACTAAAAGAGGCATTTAAGATGAAAATCTATAAATCCTACAGTGACAAGGAAATAATTAACTGGCTAAAAACAAAAGGAATAAAAATAGCATATCAATCTTTATCTAACATGTGGAAGAATGAATTCTACGCTGGGAAAGTATGTAATTCATTATTAGAAGATAATTATATTAAAGGCAATTGGGAGCCTATAATTAGCAAAAAAGAATATCAAATATTACAAAAGATACTTGGCGGATCAAAACATTTAGGTGTAGCAAAAATTAAAGGTAAAGAAGAAACTCCATTAGCACCAAAATTTCTTGTCTGCAATGATTGTAATGCGTCAATGACATCATATCTTAATAAACAGAAACAACTATTTTATTATAAATGTAATGGGTGCAATAAAACTGTAAATGCAAATTCATCATCAAAAGCAGTTCACATAGGTTTACATGAGGAATTTCAAAACAAACTAAATGATTTTAAATTTTCAAAAGAACTTCATGATTTATTTTCTGAACAATTAAAAAAAATTCTTTCAGATGAAATGTCAAATCTTTCAGACAAGAAAAGAATTATTACCAAAGAAGCAAATGAATCAAAAGATGCACTTGATAAAATGGAATATCGATTTGCTATTAATGAAATATCGAAAGATATTTTTGAAAGACAAAGTCAAAAAATTCTTGACAACATTAAGCAAAAAGTGTATGAATTAGAAAATTTGCCTACAAAAAAATCGAACCACGATAAAGCGATAAAATATTTTTTAAAAATCAGCGAAAACCCCAGTAAATTCTATGCTTCTTTAGATTACAACAAAAAAAGGAAGTTTCAAGAAATGCTATTTCCAGAGGGTTTTAATTATTCTATCAAAAATAGAGATTATCGAACCAGTAAAGTCAACAGTTT
>NZ_DQDX01000183.1:31195-36438 GCF_003525665.1 Flavobacterium sp. | reverse complement strand
AGCTACTTTTTTAAATTTTAGTTAAAATATCCTTCGAAACAAGCATTTATTTGTAAATTGCGACTCCAAAAAAATGTGTTTTTTCACATTAGAATTTATACTATTCATGAAATTTAATATACTTTTTATACTAATAGCTTTTTTTGTTTCTGCCAATTCATTTGCACAAAAAATCATTAAGCACAACGTTAAATCGGGTGAATCGATTTATTCTATTGCCAAAAAATATGATGTTACCCAAGCCGAAATTTTTGATCTAAATCCGAAATTGAAAGGTGCTGTTTTGGGTTTGAAACAAGAAGTAAAAATCCCGAATAAAAAATACAAACCCGAAGAAAAGAAACCTAAAGTTGCTAAAAATGAAGTAGTTGTTGTTGCTGAATCAGAGAAAACTTCTTCAAGCGAACCGTATATCACTCATAAAGTCGAAGCGAAAGAAACACTTTACAGTCTTGCAAAAAAGTACAAAGTGAGCATGGAAAGTATTTGTGATTTGAATCCCGAATTGAAAACTGGAAATCTAAAAGTAGGAGCGAAGCTAAAGTTTGTAAATCCTAATCCAACTCCAGCAGTTACAGAAAATAATGTTGCAGAAACCCAAAAAGTAGATGAGATTGCCAATGTTAATGTGGTGCACAAAGTATTGCCAAAAGAAACATTGTATAAAATTTCTAAGCAATATAATGTAAAAATTGACGAGCTTGTAAAACTAAATCCAGGTGTAGAAAACGGCCTTCCAGTAGATTATTTATTGATTGTCAAAAAAGGTTCGGGAACCAATGCNNATGCTGTTATTGAAGAAGCCGAAAGTCATGCTACAGAAACAGCATCGGCAGAGATTGAAAATAAAGTTATTCCGGTTGGAAATTTGGCGAAAGCCCAATTTTTAATTGAAAAAGCTTCAGAGCATTTAGGAACGCGTTACAGAAGTGGTGGCACAACAAGCGCAGGATTTGACTGTTCGGGTTTGATGTTTTCTACCTTTAAAAATTTAGACATTACCTTGCCACGTGCGTCTCACGAAATGGCGCGCTACGGAACTAAAATTGACAAATCGCAAGCCCAAAAAGGTGATTTAATTTTCTTTGCCACTTTTGGTGGAAGTAGAGTAAGCCACGTTGGTATGGTTACCGAAGTTCTTGACGACGAAATCAGGTTTATTCATTCGTCTACAAGTTCTGGCGTGATGTATTCGTCTACAAAAGAGCGTTATTATGCACGAACTTTTGTGCAAGTAAATCGTGTTATTGCGGAGTAATTTAGTCGTTTATTGAGAATCTGAAACCAATTCCGTGAAGGTTTTCAATGGCAATTCCGGTTTCGGTTGAAAGGATTTTTCTCAATCTTGATATAAAAACATCTAGACTTCTTCCCATAAAATAATCGTCATTTCCCCAAAGCGATTTTAAGATTTCCTCGCGCTTCATCACCACATTTTTGTTGTCTAAAAAGAGTTTCAAAAGTTCGGCCTCGCGCTGTGTTAAACTAATTTTTTCGGTGTCGGTGAAAACCAAATAATTCTTGCTGTCAAATTGATATTTCCCAACGTTATAAATCACATTTTCTGATAGCGAACTTTTTTGCGAACGCTTTAAAAAGATTTCAATTTTAAGTAATAATTCTTCAATGCTGAACGGCTTAACCAAGTAATCATCGGCTCCAAGTCGTAATCCTTTGATGCGATCTTCTTTCAATGTTTTGGCTGAAAGGAATATAATAGGCACATCAGAATTGATTTTTCTAACTCGTTCTGCTAGATCAAATCCGTCCATTTTTGGCATCATAATATCAAAAATACAAATGTCAAACGTATCTTTTTTAAACGCTTCAAGACATGATTCTCCATCGGTACAATGCGTTACATCATACTGATTTTCTAGATTGTCTTTGGTTAAAAACGCTAAGGTTTCGTCGTCTTCTGCGTAAAGTATTTTATATTTTGTCATAGTTGTGTTACTTTGGAATTGAAATAGAAATTGTAATTCCTTTGGTCAAATTATTGGTTGCAAAAATCTTCCAGTTGTGTTGTGTACAAATCTTTTTTACATAGTATAATCCCAGTCCGAAGCCATTGACTTCATTACTTTTGGTACTCGGAATTCTATAAAACTTATCAAAGATAAAGTTTAAATTTTTATTTGAAACACCAATTCCGTTATCGATAAAATCGATTTGAATTTTACCTTTTTCTTCGGCAATTCTAATAATTAGTATCGGATTTTCATCGCAGTATTTTATAGAATTATCCAATAAATTATAAACGATATTGGTGAAATGAAAGGCATCTGCTTGAATAATATACTCTTTATCAGAATCAATTTTTACCAATAAATCTGGATGTTTGAGTTGCATGTTTTCAATTACATCATTTAGAATCGGCAGAATAGAAACCTCCGTTTTTTCCATTTTCATCGGAGAATTATCTGATTTTGCCATGTTCAAAATTTGCTCGATATGACTATTCAACTTCTTACTTTGATTGATAATAATGTCGGTATATTTCTCTAGCTTTTCATCTTTTCTAATCACTTCCTGCTTGTTTAAAAAATTGGAAGCCAATAGAATAGAAGACAACGGAGTTTTAAATTCGTGTGTCATATTATTGATGAAATCACGTTGTAATTCAGAGTATTTTTTCTGCTGAATTATGGTGTAAATCGAATAAACATAGACCAAAAGAATGATGATTAAAGCCAAGGATAGCACAAACCAAAAACGAAGCGAACTCAATAAATAGGACGTTTCATTAGGAAAACGAATAGCAAAATAGTAAACTAAATTTTTATGTTTTGGGAAATTGATATTGGTTTTAGAGGTTTTGTTATCGATAAAATCGACGTATTTTCCGTACACCATTTCATCACTTTGACAATTGTACATGGCATATTCAAAATCGGTGTTGATGTTGAATTTAGCAAACTCAGTTTTTAAATAAAATTCTAAAATATCAGGTTGAAAATCATTTTCTACATTTACAATATAGTAATCATTTGACACTTTCTTAACCGGATTTTCAACAGGAAGTCCGCCAGTTGTTCCTTCGTACAATTTCTTCACTACTTCAAGTAATGCAACATGAACTTTTTGCGAAAACTTCTTTTCTTCAAGGTTAAAGGCTTCTTTGGTCCAAAGCAATTGCGCAATCAATATTCCTATTGTAGCGACAAGTCCAAGAACGATAATGATATTAAGGTTTTTAGTTTTCAATCTGTATTAAGTCTATATTCTATTTTCTATATTCTATTTTCTATATTCTATTCTCTTTTCATTAATTTTTCTCGTAAAAACGGAACACCTTCTGTTGCATTCATCGGAATTATTTCTAACGGATTGGATAAATTTCTAATCGTTGCCGGATTTGGATCGATATAATAAATTGGAATATTTGGCGGAGTAAATTCTACCAAACCTGCAGCAGGATAAACTTGCATAGAAGTTCCTACAATAACAAAATAATCGGCTTGTTGCGTGATTGCTAAAGCTTCTTCAAGTGCCGGAACATCTTCGCCAAACCAAACAATATGAGGACGAAGTTGAAAACCATTAGCATCCAAATCTCCAGTTTTTAAATCGGTTTTCCAGTCTAAAATGTAGTTTTCTTCTTTTGTGCTACGTACTTTAAACAATTCACCATGAAGATGTAAAACTTTGGAACTTCCTGCTTGCTCGTGCAAATTATCTACGTTTTGTGTGATGATGTGAACTTCGAAATCATTTTCTAATTCGGCTAAAATTTTATGCCCTAAATTGGGTTGAACTTCATGCAGTTGTCTTCTTCTTTGATTGTAAAAATCCAAAACTAATTCTTGATTGTTTCGCCAACCTTCAGGCGTTGCAACATCCATAACGTTATGACCTTCCCAAAGTCCGTCGCTATCGCGAAAGGTTTTGATGCCGCTTTCTGCAGAAATTCCTGCGCCTGATAAAATTACTAATTTCTTTTTCATATTTTTTTTTACATAGAGTTTGTCATTTCGACGAAGGAGAAATCTCACTAGTTACTTACGATATGCGATTTCTCCGTCGTCGTAAGGACAAAACAGTAACTTTATCAAAGATATAAAAGTAATGGATTTAAATAAATTCACTTTCACTATTTTTGCCGAAACATTTTTAGAATATGATCGACTTAGATTACTTAGCTTTTTTAGAAAACATACTTACCGATAATAGAAAAGAACGATTTCAACAGGTTTTGTCCAAACGAACCAATCATTTTACTATTGCTATGGAAGATGTTTTTCAGTTGCACAACACAAGCGCGGTGATGCGCAGTTGCGAGGTTTTTGGAGTTCAGCAACTCAATGTAATTGAAGAACGATATACCAAATCTATCGATAAAGAAATTGCGATGGGTGCGCAAAAGTGGGTTGATGTAAATCGATTTGATAGTATTTCGGGTTGTATTTCGAGTATGAAAAGTAAAGGTTATCAAATCATTGCAACGACGCCACATGAAAATGATTGCGATTTGGATGATTTTGATATTTCGAAACCAAGTGCACTATTTTTCGGAACAGAACGCGATGGATTATCAGAAGAAGTGCTTCAAAATGCTGATGGTTTTTTAAAAATTCCGATGGCTGGATTTACTGAAAGTTTGAATATATCAGTATCGGCGGCGATTATCATTCAGAATTTAATGAGTCGTTTGCACAAATCGGATATCAAATGGCAATTATCTGAAGAGGAAATTCTTGAAAAACGTTTGCAATGGGCGAAGAATACCATTAAAGATATCAAACGAATTGAAGAACGATACTATAGCGAAGTTAAAAAATAACAATGTTTATTTAAAACAAAAAAAATGATACTAAACCCAAAAAACGGAATTGATAAACTTCTTTTTGGAATGCAACAAAAAGATGTTGAAGCTATTTATGGCAGGCCAGATAAGGAATTTAAAGACGATGACGAGAACATAATTTATCTTTACAATAAAGAAAAACTTAGGCTGACATTTTATGAAGATGAGAATTTTAAATTGGGATATATTATTTCATCAAATCCTGAATTGCTTTTATTGGATAAAAAAGTTATCGGTAGAAATTGTATCGAATTAAAAACCGAATTGCCTTTTAAATCTTGGGAAGTAGAAGATTTTGATTCAACAGAAAATCATTTTAACGAAAGTAATTGGTTGACATTGCAATCAGAATTCGGACAAGTTATCCGAGTTGAAATAGGAGCAATCATCAACGACAACGATGAATTAGAATGGAAACATAAAATCCAAAAAAAGG
>NZ_DQDX01000183.1:23785-31080 GCF_003525665.1 Flavobacterium sp. | reverse complement strand
CCTTTTTTTGGATTTTATGTTTGAATTATTTTGGCATAGTTTCCAATAATTCTACTTCGAAAATAATGTTTGCATTTGGAGGAATAACGCCACCAGCTCCACGTTCTCCATAACCAAGGTTAGATGGAATAAAAAATGTTGCTTTATCTCCAAAAGACATAAGATTTAGTCCTTCAATAAAACCTTGGATAAATTGGTATCTTCCAGCTTGTGCGCCCATTGGTCTGTAACCACCTTGATTGGCTCTGTTTTGATCAAATTTTCCGAAAGTTTTATTAACTTCTTCATAGCTACTGTCAAATAAAGCTCCGTCTTCTAAGAAACCTGCATAGTGAATGTAAACATTTGTTCCTTCAGCTGGTTTAACTCCAGTTCCTTTTTGAGTAATAACATATTGTAAACCAGAATCTGTTTTAATTGCTTTAGTTTTAACTGCATTTAATTCAGCAACTTTGGCTGCCATTACGGTTCCAAATTTAGCAGCATACTCTTTTCTTTTTTCCTCATCAAGAACAAGTTGCTTTTTTCTATTAGCTTCTGCTTGTTCTAGTTGCTTCTTTCTGTTTTCGGCATCAATTGCGGCTTGTTTTTTATCGTCTTCGGCTTTGTTTGCGTAATAATCTGCAAAAGTTTTAGCTTCATCAAATCTTAACGCATCAGTTCCTTTTCTAGTAATTGTGATGGTGTTAATTACATCATTTTGCTCAATTGCATTTACAACATCCATTCCTGTTACAACAATTCCAAAAACAGTATGTTTTCCGTCAAGATGTGGTGTTGCTTTGTGTGTAATGAAAAATTGTGAACCATTTGTTCTTGGTCCTGCATTTGCCATAGACAAAATTCCACCACTATGATGTTTTAAATCGGTAAATTCATCTTTAAAAGCATAGCCTGGTCCACCAGAACCATTTCCGTCTGGATCACCACCTTGAATCATGAAATCTTTGATAACTCTATGAAATTTAATTCCGTCATAGAATTTTTTTCCTTTGAATTTCTCAGCAACTTGAGGATTATTTCCTTCTGCTAATGACATAAAATTGGCAACTGTAACTGGTGTTTTTTTGTATTCTAATTGAACTACAATTTTACCTTTAGTAGTTTCAAATGTAGCAAATATACCTTCATTCGGATTAGCAACTGGCAAAACTACCTGAGGTTTTACTTCACTTACTACCGCTTTTGGAGCAGGTTTTGTTGGAGCTTTTGTAGTTTTAACTGGTGCTTTTGTAACTGCTTTTTTCTTTGTTTGAGCATTTACAATTGTTAATCCTAAGAAAAACAAACAAATAATTTTAAATTTCATTTTCATTGTTATTTGATTTTATTATTTAATTCTATTATCTTCAATTGATTGAGGCGTAGTTCCTTTTAACATTTCTACTTCAAAAATTATATTGGCGTTTGGCGGAATCACATCTCCTGCACCATTTACTCCATATCCTAAACTAGAAGGAATAAATAAAACAGCTTTATCGCCAACTGTCATTTTTGACAAACCTTCTTCAAATCCTGGAACCATTTCTCCTTTACCAACTGTAAATGGCATTGGATTATAACCACCTTGAGCTTCTCTTTGCGCATTGTATTTTCCAAAAACTTTTGAAGTTTCAATAATGTTACTATCAAATAATGTTCCATCTTCTAAAAAACCAGCGTAATTAAGCATTACTTGTGTTCCTTTGCTTAATTTTTTTCCATCACCTTTAGTTATAATTTTGTAAATTAAACCAGAAGGTAATTTTGTTCCAGATGCTTTATTTTCAGCAAAAAAAGCTAATTTATCGCTAATAACTTTAGCATATTCTTCCTTGTATTTTTTCTGATTTGCTGCTTCGGCTTCTGCTTGTTGCTTTTGGTTTTTTGATTCTACTTTGAAATAATCGCTAAAAACTTTTACCGCATCAAATTTCTTTGCATCTTCACCTTTAACTATAATTTTTACCGAATTGATTGCATCGTCTTGAACAACAGCATTTACAACTTCCATTCCGTTTTCTACCACACGTCCAAAGATTGTATGCAAACCATCTAACCACGGAGTTTCTTTGTGAGTAATAAAAAACTGACTGCTGTTGGTTCCTGGACCAGAGTTTGCCATAGCTAATAATCCGCCTTTGTCAAATTTTAAATCGGTGATTTCATCTTTAAATTTATAACCACAATCTCCAGATCCATTTCCTAACGGATCGCCACCTTGAATCATGAAATCGGCAATAACTCTATGAAATTTCAAACCATCAAATAAAGGTTTGCTTTTTAAATTTTCAGATACAAACGGATTTGTTCCTTCGGCAAGAGTAACAAAATTAGCTACAGTTACTGGTGCTTTTTTATAATCTAATTCTAATAAAATGGTTCCTTTAGAAGTTTCCATTTCGGCATATAATCCATCTTTTAGATTGGCATGTTCATCTTTGCAAGAAGTAAAAAGAGTTGCAGTTGCAACAATCAATAGGCATAATAATTTCTTCATTTTTGTTTATTCTACTTTTAGTTTTTGTTTTCTGGTTTAAAATCGTTTAATGTTACTGTGCAAATAATTGGTTCGTTGGTTCCTATTTTATCATCATCGCCGTGATATCCAAAAGCCATGTGTGAAGGAAATAGAAAAGTCACTTTTTCGGTTTTGTGCATTAATTTTATTCCGTGACGTAAACCCATCATAATATTCTGTTTGTCAACAAGATAGTTTTGTGGTTTCAGTTCTTCTTTGGTGTAAATTACGTTTCCTTTTAAATCTTTTATCTCATAATCAAAGAAAGCAACATCACCTTTTTTAGGTCGCAAAGTATCGGTTTCGTTTTTAACTTCATAATGATACCAATATCCTTTTTGTGAAGCCAAATATTGAATTTTCGGATTGCTTTTTATAATCGAATCAATTTGTGCTTCTTCACTTTTTACCAGTTTTTTGTTTCTCTCCACCGATTCATTCATGAACTCACCAGACGAACGAGAAACCGGCATTCTTGCTTGCTGTTGCTTACAACTTACAAGTGCAAGAAGGGATAAAATAAGAAAGCTAATTTTTATATTTTTCATGTTATATTGTAATTTTTGAAACAATTTGTTCAAATTTTTTGATAGTATTTGTAAGCGAATCGTTCGATTTTCCTCCAGCTGCATTAATGTGTCCGCCACCATTGAAATGTTCTCTAGCAAATTGATTTACATCGAAATCACCTTGTGAACGGAATGATATTTTAATGATATTTTCATCTCTATGTTCGATAAAAATGGCTGCAAAAACAATGCCTTTGATCGTCAATCCATAATTTACAATGCCTTCGGTATCGCCTTTTACGTACTTGAATTCGTCTAATTCTTTTTGAGATAACGATATGTAAGATGTTTTCTTGTCAAAAAGCACTTTCATATTTTGCAAAGCTCTTCCAAGTAATTGCAATCTCTCGTAAGAATTATTGTCGAATAATAAAGTTGGAATTTCTGTATTTTCGACACCTAATTCAATAAATTCTGCTACAATTCGATGTGTTGTTCCTGTTGTTTTTGGGAATCTAAATCCGCCAGAATCTGTTAGAATTCCGGTGTAAAGACACGTTGCAATTGTTTTGTCGATTAGTGATTTTTGATTTAGAAGAACGATGAAATTGTAAACCATCTCACATGTAGAACCAAAAGAAGTGTCAGAGTAGGTGAATGCTGCATAAGTATCTGGCAATTGATGGTGATCAATCATAATCATTGGAACGGTGAGTTTGTTTAAAACTTGTTCCATTTCGCCCGTTCTGTGCAAAGCATTGAAATCTAAAGTGAAAACTAGTTCAGCATCATGGAGAACTTTAGTGCAATTTACTCGATCCGTTTCATAAACTAAAACCGTTTCTGAAGCTGGTAACCACGCTAAAAATTCGGGAAAATCATTGGGTGCAATCACAACTGGTTGCTGATTTAATTTTAATAAAAAATGGTATAATCCTAAAGTCGAACCCATTGCATCTCCATCTGGACTGCGATGCGGAATAATAGCAATTTTCTTCGGTGTTGCCAATAATTCGGTAATGGCTTGAATGTCTTTTTCGTTCATAGGTTGCGAAAATACTAAAAATTAACACAATCACTATATAGATTAACACAGAATTTAAAGTTTTATTCTAGAAATGTTCTAGTAATTTAATGGTAATTAATGTCGTTTACCTTTCCAAGTGCCACCGTATTTGTAGTTTTCTAAATTTTTAGATTTTTCACAACAGGTTTTGCACACGAAAAGCCACATTTTTCCTTTTTCAATTTGAATACGATACAATGTCGATTCTTCTATTTCGCACAAGCCACAAACTTTTGTTTTCATTGCATTTGGCTCGTTATTTCGAAACAAAAAGACCCAGCCAAACAGCAAATAATCCAACGAGAATACTCAATCCAATGTAAGCAAAAGCCAATAACGAATTATTGTTCTGAAAAAGCGAATAATTTTCGTAACCAAAAGTTGAAAAAGTAGTAAAACCACCACAAAAACCGGTAATTAAAAACCATTTTAAATTGCTGTTTGCCAAATTGTTTTTTTCTAAAACACCAAGAAGTAATCCAATTAAAAAACAACCCAAAACATTAGTAATAAAAGTTGCCAACGGAAAATGACTGGACCAATATTTATTGACCAAAACCGAAGTTAAATAGCGTAAAACACTACCAATGGCGCCACCAATTGCTATGTAAAGAATTGTTTTGAGCATGATTTTAATTTGAATTCAAATGTAATGAAATATCTTTTTAATGTTCATTACTACGAAATTACTTTTTATTTCTCATCGGGCAAGTTTAATTCTTTCCTCAATAAAAGTTCAAATGCAGCCTCTTTTGGATAAGACATTTTGGCATTTACAAATTTACCTTCAGGATTGATAAAGATGAATCTTGGAATGAAATCAATTGTGTAATCTTTTGATAATTTCATTTTATCTACTGCATGAATCTGCATTACTGATTTAGATTTTCCTTTGGCAGCGATATACCATTTTTGTATATTTTCATCAACACTCAAAGCTATAAATTGAATGTTTTCTTTTTTGTATTTTAATGCCATTTTTTCAAAAAATGGAGCTTGCTCTCTGCATGGTGCACACCATGTTGCCCATACGTCAATAAGTACATATTTCCCTTTTAAAGATGATAGCGTCACTGTTGTGCCGTCGATAGTGGTTGCTGTAAATTCTGGAGCTATTTTTCCTTTCGAAAGACTTTCTATAACTCGATTAAAATTAACAATCTTTTTTGGATAAGTTGTGTTTTCAAAGTCGGAAATGTAGTTTGCAATTAGTTGATTTCGTTCTTCAGTATTTGATGCTTCTTCAAGACTTTTACTCATTTGCCAATACAACATCTTATCTTTAAAGGATCCTTTTTTTAACTTAGAAATTTCCTGAATAGACTTGGAGTTTTTATCAATATCTTGTTTGTTTTTCAAAATTAATTGGCTTTTTACAAATTCAAAATACTCATTACTAGTTAACAAGCTTTCATCTGTTAATGATAAGTTCTTCTTTATTTCCTTGATATTATCGGTGTCAACCGTTTTTTCGTTTGGATAAATTGCCAATCGTTTTTCTACCAAAACATTCCAAAGATTTAAGTACTTTGTGGTGATTAATTTTTCTGACCTTATTTTAAAATCACTTTTAGGAATATAATTATCAATAGTTTTGTAATTATTAGGCAAAGCAATCGCGTCTTTCCACTCTTTGTACAAGGTATTAGAAATTAATTCGGGTTTATCTAAATTTTGATTTTCGTTGATGTAGTATTCGGCCATACTCCAATCCAATTGAGACGCTTTCTTGATATTATTCTCTGCTAATCGAGTACCTTTTATTTTTAATCCATTGATATTATTGTATATTTTTCCATCAATATATATACTGTCTTTGTTTCCAAAAAACAAGTTGCCTGAATATTTTCTGTCAATATTGAATTCATAATTATCAGTAATAATAGACTTTGTAAGGACATATTTAAATTCATTGTTTTTAATGGGAATTTGAGCAATCGTGTCTTTTACAATTAAGTCAGTAATGTAAAGCATTTTTAGTTTTTCATCGCTATCAATTTTTCCACAAATAATTGTTTGTGAATGATTTTCCATTTGATTTGGTTTTGAAATCCAATAAACTCCAAGTGATCCAAGGATAATTACTGCTAATGCGCTAATTAAATGCGATGTAGGTTTGAAAAAAGCCAATTTAAATCGTTTGTGTTGATACCACCTAAATCCGAAATAGAGAAAAATTAAACTTGTAAAAAGCCCTAGATATTCAGTGTAAAGAAACCAATATCCGAGCTCGCTTCCTTTAGGATTTGAAGCTACTAATGACAAAATTTGATACGGATACCAGTCGGGAACAAGATTAAATGGTGATAAAAAAAGCGTTAGAAGCAATCCGAAAAATCCAATTAGAATTGACCAAATGAAGCTCGAAATCAACACAGAAATCACAAATTGAAAAGTAGTAATGAGTAATCCTCCAATAAATAATCGAGTTGTAATTTGAAGCAATTCGGTGAATGGAAATTCCATTATTGCTGTTTTTGGAACTTTAATTATGAAGGTTAAAACCCAAGCAGAAAGTAAACTTAGTGCAATAAATGTGACAATCGAAATTAGATTTCCAATTAAAATCATCGTGTACTTCGAAAAATAGATAGAAAACTTGTACGATGGTTGCGTTTCCATTAATTGCCAACCGCCATTTTTATGGTCAATTTGCGTAATTCTGCTAACCATAATTATGATAAACAATGGAAAAAAGAAAAACCCAAACGGATTAATACTTCCTTCAATAAATTTGAAGTAGTAATTTTCGGGTAATGCTGCTCGTATCTCTTCACTACTTTGAACTATTGATACAATAAAATATAATATTGGAGAAAGCGAACCTAGTATTGCACTCGTCCAGTAAAAGCCTGTGCCTCTTTTCTTGATGTGTTCTGCTTTTAAAGCGGTTATGAAATTGGAAAGTCTATTTTTCATTGTTCTTTTTATCATCGGTTATTGTCATGAACCACTCTTCAAGTCCGTCTAGAATTTTTACTTCAAATAAAACGGCATTATTCTGTACCAAATTTGTGATCAAATCTGGAATAAGTATTTTTTCTCCAATCTCCAACGTAATCTGATTATCAGAAATCAAAACCACATTTTTATATGTTTTTTCAAATTCTGATGCCCATTTTTGAGCGTCATTTAGCGTAATTTGAATTTTACAAAAACTGGCTTTTTTAGATAATTCGGCGATGGTTCCTTCGAATTTCAGTTTGCCTTTATTTATGAT
>NZ_DQDX01000183.1:11150-23698 GCF_003525665.1 Flavobacterium sp. | reverse complement strand
GGCAACATGCGTACACATTTTTTCAATTTCAGAAAGCAAGTGACTTGATACAAAAATTGTAATTCCTTTTTCTTTATTGAGTTTTATAAGCAGTTTTCTAATCTCTATAATTCCGTTTGGATCTAAACCATTTACAGGCTCGTCTAGCAAGAGTAATTCGGGTTCACTCAACAATGCCATCCCAATAGCTAATCGTTGTTTCATTCCTAATGAATATTGTTTAGCTTTTCGATTACCGTCTTTGGTTAAATCAACCAATTCTAGAGTTTCTTTTATTTTTTCTTCAGATATTCCTCTTAGTTTGGCAATGTATCGCAGGTTGTCTAAACCACTCAAGTGTAAGTATAATGCTGGTGATTCAACCAAAGAACCAATTCTATGAAAAACCAATGGTAATTGGTCTTTTAAAGATTGACCAAATAGTTTAATGGCGTTTTCTTGTTCAGGAATAATGCCTGTTAGCAATCGCATTGTGGTTGATTTTCCAGCGCCATTCGGACCTAAAAATCCGTATATAGAACCTTTTGGAACTTTTATAGAAATAGAATCTAAGACTTTTTTATCTTTTGAATAGTGAAAGCTTAAATTTTCAGTTTCAATACTATATTCTGACATGTGATTTGATTTGAAGCTAAAGTAAGTAAAATAATACAATACTATTTTAAATTTTGAAGGTTATTTTATTAGATTTGTTTTGATGTTAATTACAGATATGTAGTTTTCTAAAGTTAAAATGTTAAAATAAAAATGGCGAGTAAAAAGTATGAAGAAATGTCTTTAAATTTAATAAAGGCAGCAGATATAGCAATAGAATCAATCAAAAAATTCCCTCCAAAAAGAGAAAGTGATGGTTTTTGGAAGCATCTTGTAAATTGCTACCAAGAAAATAAAGAGTTAATAATCAACGCAGAACCAAAATTTAGAAATCTAACTAGTCTAAAATATGATTATGAAGTAATATTTACTCAATTTCAAGAAGGTAGTGGAGAAGATGTTGAAGAATTTTGGAGAAGAATAAAAGAAGAAAATTTGCCTTTTAAACGAGAAAATAAAATGGCGAAAATATTAAAGCGTAAAAAGATAAATAACGATATTGAATATGATTTTGTTACTGATGTAATTGTTCCTTACCAGCAAGAAGGAATGATAACTGAGGAAGAAGTGATTTTGCTAAATACTTTTTTAGGTAATTTTGAGAATAGAAAAAGAAAATAAAGTTTAAATTATAATAAGATTCGATTTTAGTTCTTGTAAAATCCTAAACTTTACAAAAGACAAAACCTACCTATCCCGAAGTTTCGGGACTGATTGTAGTGGCATCTCGTCTTTTGGGACGAGATAGAGCGAAAAGCAGGAAAGACGAATCCAAAAAATGCCCAAACGATTCGCTCCAAAAAAAATCTACTATTTTCTAAATTCCATTTTTTATTTTCCATCATAAATAGTACTTTTGCGCATGCAACACAACGTACTTATTTTAGATTTCGGATCGCAATACACACAACTTATTGCACGCCGCGTTCGCGAATTAAATATATTCTGCGAAATTTTTCCTTACAACAATTATCCAACTGATTTATCGTCTTACAAAGCGGTTATCCTTGGCGGAAGCCCTTACTCGGTTCGCGCTGAAGATGCTTTGAAGATAGATTTATCGCACATTCGTGGCAAAATGCCTTTGCTTGCCGTGTGTTATGGTGCGCAATATTTGGCTCATTTTTCTGGTGGCGAAGTTGCGGCTTCTAACATTAGAGAATATGGTAGAGCGAATTTGTCTTATATTAAACAAGACGAAGTTTTCTTTGAAAATGTAAACCTCAATTCACAGGTTTGGATGAGCCACAGTGACACCATTAAACATTTACCAACCAACGGTGTAAAACTGGCAAGTACCAACGACGTAGAAAATGCGGCTTATAGAATTGAAGGCGAAACAACTTACGCTATTCAGTTTCATCCAGAAGTGTATCATTCAACTGACGGAAAGCAAATGCTTGAGAATTTCTTGGTAAAAATTGCCGAAGTTCCTCAAAATTTTACTCCGAATGCTTTTGTTGACGATTGCGTTAAAGATTTGCAAGAAAAAGTTGGAAATGATAAAGTAGTTTTAGGACTTTCTGGCGGTGTAGATTCTACAGTTGCTGCGGTTTTATTGCATAAAGCAATTGGAGCAAATCTATATTGTATCTTCGTGAACAACGGATTGTTACGCAAGAACGAATTTGAAAACGTTCTGGAACAATACAAAGGAATGGGACTAAATGTGAAAGGTGTTGATGCTTCGGCACGTTTTTTGGATGCATTGGCTGGAGTTGATGATCCTGAAACGAAACGTAAAATTATTGGAAATGCTTTTATCGAAGTTTTTGATGATGAAGCGAACAAAATAGAAGATGTTACTTGGTTAGCACAAGGAACAATTTATCCTGATGTTATCGAATCGATTTCGGTTAAAGGTCCGAGTGCAACTATAAAATCGCATCATAATGTTGGTGGTTTACCCGATTTTATGAAGTTGAAAATCGTAGAACCACTTAGAATGTTATTCAAAGATGAAGTTCGTAGAGTTGGAGCAACTTTAGGAATTGATCCAGAGTTATTAGGAAGACATCCATTTCCTGGTCCGGGATTATCGATTAGAATATTAGGTGATATTACACCAGAAAAGGTTCGTATTTTGCAAGAAGTAGATGCAGTTTTCATCAACGGATTGAAAGAACACGGATTATACGATAAAGTTTGGCAAGCTGGAGCGATTTTGCTTCCAGTAAATAGTGTAGGAGTGATGGGCGATGAGCGTACGTACGAAAAAGTAGTGGCACTTCGCGCAGTAGAATCTACCGATGGAATGACGGCTGATTGGGTACATTTACCGTATGAGTTTTTGATGAAAATCTCAAACGAAATTATCAATAAAGTGAAAGGTGTGAATAGAGTTGTGTATGACATTAGCTCGAAACCACCAGCAACTATTGAGTGGGAATAATCATTTGGTAGTGATCAGTTTGCAGTTTGGGATTTGGAATTTTTTAATTGGAATTTAATTTAAAAAATATGTTGAAAAGGATAATTTGCATTGTAGTATTGGTTTTTTCGTGTTCGATTTTCGGACAAAATATGGTAAAACATACTGTTGTTGCTGGCGAAACGATTCAGGCAATCGCTCAAAAGTATAAAGTAACTCCTTATGATATTTATAAGTTAAATCCCGATTCGCAAAGCGGAATTAAAGTCAATTCGGTTTTGTTGATTCCGAAAAATGTTGGGAAAACTGAAGTGAAATCGGAGACAAAACCAACTCCAAAAACACAAATTGCCAAAACTCATGAGGTAAAGCCGAAGGAAACTTTGTACAGTATAACTAAATTGTATAATATTACTCAAGCTGAATTAGAAGCGAATAATCCTTTTCTAAAAACAGATGGTTTGCAACCAGGTCAGATTTTGGCGCTACAAAAAAATGTAAGTGTGCCAAAACCAGTTGTATCTTCAATCGGAACTGTAGTTTACGAAGTTCAACCCAAAGAAACTAAGTACGGAATTGCCACGAAATACGGAATGACCGTTGACGAATTAGAGAAATTAAATCCCGAAATCGTTGAGAATCTTCCTATTGGTTTTCAGTTGAAAGTTAAAAAAGGAAATGTAACTCAGCAAGAAGTTGTTAAGGAGGTTGTGGAAGTAAAACCACAAGTTACTTCTATTTCTAAAGTTAATGTTCTTGATTACCAAGTAAAACAAGGCGAAACCATGTACAGTTTGACACGCCAATTTGGTTTGTCAGAAAGCGCTTTGACCAGTTTGAATCCCGAATTAAAAGAAGGTGTTAAAGAAGGAATGACGTTGAAAGTTCCTGCAAATGCTTCATTTTCTAAAGAGGTAAAAAATAATTTGAAAGATTTATCCAAATCTATTTCGAATAACAAAAGAAAAGAATTGGTGTTGTTTTTGCCTTTTAATGCTTCTAAAATTCAGAACGATACGGTTACTTCAATATCAGAACGACTTAAAAAAGATAAGTTTTTAAACATGACTTTAGACTTTTATTCGGGTGCATTAATGGCAATCGATTCGGCTAAAGTTCTAGGAATTAATATGGATGTTCGCATCATTGATTCGCAAGAAACTAAATACAATACTTCGGCTGTGAATGTGATTTCAAATGGAAATTTCAGTAACACTGATGCGGTAATTGGGCCATTTTACCAAGTAAATGTTGAAAAAGTTGCCAACGTTTTAGCATCGAAAAACATACCGGTAATTTCACCTTTGTCTAAAGATGACGGTAAATCATACCCGAATTTGTATCAATCCATGCCAAATTCCGATGCGGTAAAAAATGCCATGTTTGATTACATGCGAGCCAAAAACGGGAATATTATTGCGGTTATTGATCCGAAAAAGAATTCGATAAAAGAATACATTCAGAATTTCCAAAGCGATACAAAAATTGTTGGACTAACAGATAAATCAGGAATTATAGCCGATAGCATCAAGAAACATTTTGTGAAAGACCGAATGAATTATGTAATTATGGCGTCTGAAAGAACCGGAACTATTTTTACAATAACCAATACTTTGCAAAATGCAATGAAAGAGTATCAAGTGCAATTGGTAATTCTTGAAGAAAACGAAACGTTAGAATTTGAAGAAATTGCATTATCGCGATTAACGAAGTTAAAAATGACGTATCCATCGGTTATAAAAGACAACGATTCGGAAGAAGCATTGCGTTTTGAAAGAGCTTACAGAAAGAAAAATAAAGTCGTTCCAAATCAATATGCCGTTCGCGGATTTGATGTAACTTTCGATACAATGCTTCGTTTGGCACAAGAAAAACCATTTGCAGAAACGCTAGATGTAGCTTCAGAACAAGTGGAAAGTAAATTTGATTACGACAAAAAACTATCCGGTGGATTTACCAATAACGGAATTTACATTTTGTATTACGACACCGATTTAACCATAAAACAAGCACAATAATGCCAACTTCTAAAGTAACTTATTTAGGCGATTTACGCACATCATCAATTCATTTACAATCGGGAACTGAAATTATTTCGGATGCGCCAATTGATAATAATGGTAAAGGCGAAGCATTTTCTCCGACTGATACTGTTGCCAATGGTTTAGCGACTTGCATGCTAACCGTAATGGGAATTAAAGCACGCGATTTAGAAGTAGATTTCTCAGGTTCAACGGCAGAAGTAACCAAAATTATGGGAACCGAACCAAGAAGAATTACTGAAATCCACGTTACGTTCAATATGAATTTAGTTACAGACGACAGGACGAAAACCATTCTAGAAAGAACTGCAATGACTTGTCCAGTTTTTTATAGTTTACATCCAGATATTAACAAAGAAATTGTTTTTAATTGGAAATAATATCAGAATAAAGAAAATAGAACATAGAATATAGATGTTCTAAAAAGTCTATATTCTATTCTCTTTAATCTATTTTCTTAAATAAATGGACGACCAACAAAAACTCCTAGTAAAACTAGCCCACACCAAAATGCCTTTCGGAAAATACGAAGGTAAATACTTGATTGATTTACCCGAATATTATTTGGTTTGGATTCACAACAACCGACTTCCAAACGGACAATTGGGCGAACAATTAAAACTAGTTTACGAACTAAAATTAAACGGTTTAGAAGAACTTATTCGAAATATTAAAAAGCAATATCCAAAGCCTCTTTAGTTTAATTTCAAAATCCACTAAATTCTAACTTTACTACCAAATTATCATGTTGCTATATTTCAGTATTTACGTATTGAAATATTTTCACATTGATTAATTAAATTGTACTTTTGCATCGTTTTTTACAACAACAACTAACAACACAACAATTACGGACAGCTAAATAGTTGTCCTAAAAAAAAAACAATGAATCAAACGAAATACATTTTTGTTACTGGCGGTGTGACTTCTTCATTAGGTAAAGGAATCATCGCAGCATCTTTAGCAAAATTATTACAAGCACGCGGTTACCGAACTACAATCCAAAAATTTGATCCGTACATCAATGTCGATCCGGGAACTTTAAATCCTTATGAACACGGTGAATGTTATGTTACCGACGATGGTGCAGAAACCGATCTAGATTTAGGTCACTACGAACGATTCTTAAACGTTCCAACTTCACAAGCCAACAACGTTACAACTGGTAGAGTATATCTTTCGGTTATAGAAAAAGAACGTCGTGGCGAATTTTTAGGAAAAACGGTTCAAGTTGTTCCTCACATCACAAACGAAATTAAAGAACGCATGCAATTGCTAGGAAATTCTGGCAATTTTGATATAGTAATCACAGAAATCGGTGGAACTGTTGGTGATATTGAATCACTTCCTTACATCGAATCGGTACGTCAATTGGTATGGGAATTAGGTGAAAATAACGGTATCGTAATTCACTTAACTTTAGTTCCATTTTTGGCTGCAGCCGGAGAATTAAAAACAAAACCTACACAACACTCGGTAAAAACTTTAATGGAAAGCGGTATCAAAGCCGACATTTTAGTTTGCCGTACAGAACACGAATTATCAGACGAATTACGTCAGAAATTAGCGCTTTTCTGTAATGTAAAACGCGAAGCCGTAATTCAATCTATCGATGCTTCAACCATTTACGAAGTGCCTAATTTAATGCTTGAAGAAGGATTAGACGTTGTAGCACTAAAAAAATTAGACCTTCCTAAGAAAGCAGCACCCGATTTAAAAAATTGGAATACTTTTTTACATAGATTAAAAAACCCAAAACATTCGGTAAACATCGGATTAATAGGTAAATATGTAGAACTTCAAGATTCGTACAAATCAATTCTTGAAGCTTTCATTCACGCAGGTGCAAACAACGAAACCAAAGTAAATGTAATCAGTATCCATTCAGAATATATTGATAGTGATAACGTTGCAGAAAAACTTTCAGGCGTAGACGGAATTCTAGTCGCACCAGGTTTTGGAGAAAGAGGAATCGAAGGAAAAATCGAAGCCGTTCGTTACGCACGTGAAAACAACCTGCCGTTTTTCGGAATTTGTCTCGGAATGCAAATGGCGGTTATCGAATATTCTAGAAACGTTCTAGGATTAAAAGATGCCAATTCAACCGAAATGAATGCCAACACGGCCAATCCGGTTATCGATTTAATGGAAGACCAAAAAACTATCACCGATAAAGGCGGAACAATGCGTCTTGGTGCATGGAAATGCGACCTTAAAGAAGGTAGTTTAGCACACGAAATTTACGGAAAAGCTCAAATCGAAGAACGTCATCGTCACCGTTATGAGTACAATAATAAGTATGCAGCACAGTTAGAAAATGCAGGTTTAATCAGCTCCGGAATCAATCCAGACACCGGTTTGGTAGAAATTGTAGAGATTAAAAACCACCCATTTTTCATCGGCGTTCAGTACCATCCAGAATACAAAAGCACCGTTGCCAATCCACAGCCAATTTTCGTTAGCTTTGTGGCCGCAATGGTAAAAAACAAAAAGTAGAGACAAGTCACTGACTTGTCTATCTATGATTATAAAATAAAAAGAGACAAGTCACTGACTTGTCTATCTATGATAATAAAATAAAAAGAGACAAGTCACTGACTTGTCTATCTATAATCATAAAAAGTAGACAAGTTGTTTTATTTTGGAGCGAATCAGTAGTAATTTTGGTAAACCATATTCCTGCTTTCCGCGTTACATGGTAACTGCTCCAATCAGGGCTAGCTTGCCAACTAAAGGTTACTAAAATAGAGTTTCATTAAAACTTTTATTTTAAATTTGAAACAAAACAGTCACAATCACGACTGATACAAGAACTGAAAATTATCCCAACAATTTTGGGAACTATATTATGGAAGAAAAAAAGTTTGACAAAAATTCGATTATCGGTTTCGCATTAATCTTCATTATTATAATGTGGATTTTTTACAACAATCAACAATCAGAACAAAAAAAGTTAGCCGAAAAAGCAAAACAAGAAAAAATCGACAAAGCCAACAAGAAAAAGGAAGTAGCTACTAAAGAAGTACTTTCTACCGTTGTTGATTCAACTGTTAGCGATACCGTAAAACTTCAAAAATTAGCTGGTGCATTGGGTAGTTTTGCTTACTCAGCAACTTTGCCATCTGCAAAAGAAGGTTTTACTACCATAGAAAATGATTTGGTAAAACTTACAATTGCCAATAAAGGTGGTTATATCTCTGAAGCGATTTTAAAAAACTACAAAAAATTCGAAAAAAATTCAGGACAATTAGTAGAGTTAATTAAAAATAACAACGCCAATTTTAATCTTGAACTTCAAACCAAAGACAATCGAGTTTTAAATACAAAAGACTTATTTTTTGAACCAACTTTGACTAAAAACGGAGAAGATCAAATTCTTTCTATGAAGTTAAAGGCTGGTGCCAACGAGTTTTTAGAATACAAATATGTTCTAAAAGCTAAAGACTACATGTTGGATTTCGATGTTCGTTCGCAAGGTTTAAGCAAAGTTTTAAATTCATCAAAAACTGCCGATTTACAATGGGATTTAAAAACCTATCGCAATGAAAAAAGTGTAGCTTATGAAAATCAATATACTGAACTTTATTTTGAGAATGATGAAAAAGTGGATTATCTTGGACGTGGAAAACAAGAAGATGAAACATTAGAAAAAGCAACTTTCATTGCTTACAAGCAACATTTTTTTAGTTCTATTTTATTATCGCAAACACCAATCGAGAATGTAAAAGTTACTTCTACTGATTTAGTGAATGATGCAAAAATTGATACCGTTTTTACAAAACAATTCAAAACTACTTTGCCTTTAGCATTTAAAAATGGCGAATTAGATTATAAAATGAATTGGTATTTAGGACCAACAGATTATAAAGTTTTAAATGATTACGAAAAAAATATCGAAGACATCGTTCCACTAGGTTGGGGAATCTTCGGTTGGATAAACAAATTAATCTTCATTCCACTTTTTGGGTTCTTAAGTTCATTTATGGGATTAGGAATTGCAATTATAATTTTTACAATAATTATTAAAATTGCAATGTCGCCAATTACTTTCAAATCATTCTTGTCTCAAGCAAAGATGAAAGTATTGCGTCCAGAAATTACAGAACTTGGAGAAAAATTTGCAAAAGATCCAATGAAGAAGCAACAAGAAACAATGAAATTGTACAACAAAGCTGGAGTAAATCCAATGGCTGGTTGTATTCCGGCGTTGATTCAGTTGCCATTTATGTACGCATCGTTTCAGTTCTTCCCATCAGCTATTGAGTTAAGACAAAAAGGATTCCTTTGGGCAGACGATTTATCATCATTTGACCAAATATTCAAATTACCTTTCAACATTCCGTTGTATGGAGATCACGTGAGTTTGTTTCCAATTTTGGCTGCAATTGCAATTTTCTTTTACATGAAAATGACTTCTGGAGATCAAGCCATGGCGCAACCACAACAAGAAGGTATGCCAGATATGGCTAAAATCATGAAAATTATGATTTACCTTTCTCCGATAATGATGTTAATTTTCTTCAATAGTTATGGTTCTGGTTTGAGTTTATATAACTTTATTTCTAACTTAATTACTATCGGAATTATGTTAGTTATTAAAAAGTACTTTATTGATAGCGATAAAATTCATGCACAAATTCAAGAAAATAAGGCAAAACCAAAAACAGAAAGCAAGTTCCAAAAGAAGATGAGAGAAATGATGGAACAAGCCGAAGAGCAAAAGAAGTTGAATAAAAAATAAGTTTTTAGTGTTCAATAAAAAAGTTCTGAATTTGAAGTTTACATTTCAAATTCAGAACTTTTTTCATTTATATAAAGTGTGAAAGTATTGATATTAGGTTACGGAAATATAGCTAGAACTTTATTTATGCACGATTTATAAAACCATAAGATATTTATTAGTCCTCAATACCTCAAAAGCTGTTTTGGATAAGAAACTACTTCAATTTAAAATCGGTTGAAAAAAGGAGTATTGAAGCGGTAAATATCGGCAATAAACATTCTATCGAATTGACCTCATAAAAAAAGCGCAACTTAAAAAAGTTACGCTTTGGTTTTCATAGCAATTGTTTAGTATTATAGAACAGGTTGTAATACTCTGTTTACACCGTGAATTACACCATTTGAAGCTTGAATATTAGCTTGCAATACTCTTGATAGATTGCTTGCAGTGTCGCGAATATCAACAGTATTCGTTCCTAAAATAACTGTTGTATTTTGACTAGGATCTGTGAACATTGGAACAACTTGATTGTTCGTTAATTGTGAAGAACGTACATTTCCAGCAGTAGTCACATGATATCTTAAAACTTTGGTAACAGCTGCATCATTTGCGCCATTTGCAAATCCACCAGTACCAAGTGCAGTTGCAAATGCAGCATTGTTAGGGGCAAATAGGGTTGCTGGTGCACTAGGTGTTAATCCTGATAATGCAGTTAAAACAGCACTTTGCGCAGAGCTTGTAACTACAGTTTGTAAAGTTTCAAATTCAGGGTTGTCTACAACATGGTCTACTAAAGTTGGAATTTGAATAACTCTGTTTACAACATGAATTACACCATTGCTAGCATCAACATCAGCAGTTGTAACAACGGCACCTTTGCTGTCAATTCCACCATTTAATGTAACAACGGTTCCTGCTTTCTGAACAAACATGCTAATTGTAGGTGAATTAGCTGCCGAACTAAACGGTGAAAGAGTTGAAACGTAAGTTGAAGCTGGTATTGCAGTACTTAAAATTTCACCACTTACAACATGATTTAATAAAATTGCTTTTAATACATTAACATCAACATTGTTTACGTTTACGTTAGCACCTAGAGATGCGAAAAATGTATTAAATGCTGCATTCGTTGGAGCAAAAACAGTGAATTGAGCAGTTCCATCTAAAGTGCCTACTAAATTGGTACGTGTCAATGCAGTTTCTAAGATTGAAAAATCTTCACCAGCTATAGCAATGTCTGCTATTGTTTGTGGTTGAGTAACGTTGTTCTCATCATCATCACTACAAGATGTTGATAAAATTGCAATAAATGCAAATAGACCTAAGAATTTTAATTTGTTCATTTTCATAATAGTATGGTTTTTTTGTTTCTACAAAGATAACGAGTTTTGTTTAATTTAATTTTGTTTACGTTAAACACAATGGAGGGATTTTTATAAAATTTAACTATTTTGTTTAACGTGTTTAGATGTCATTTTCTATTTAATAATCCATAATTATTTAATTTTATGTCTAACTATATCGTTGTAGTGTTAAACAAAACGAGTGGGTTTTAGTAAAAGTTTAACTTCTAAAATATAAAAAAATTCCTATAAATTTGGCATTCTCCAAATTTGGAACCATTTTTGCAACAATAAAATCATGCTATTTTAGTTATAAATACCATTAAATTAATCTCAATTATGAAATACCTATTATTATTTCTTTTATCAATTAACATTGTTTTTGCTCAAGACGTAAATAAGTTAGACGAAAAAGGTTTAAAACATGGTCTGTGGAAAGGAACTTATCCCGATTCTAAACGTCCAAAGTATGAAGGAACATTTGAACATGGCAAAGAAATAGGCTTATTCAAATTTTTTGATGATACTAGATCTACGGTCGTAATTGCAACTCGTGAATTTAATCCGACAGATAATTCATGTTACACCATTTTTTATAACCAAAGAAAATATAAGGTAAGCGAAGGCAAATTGGTAAACAAATTATACGAAGGTGAATGGAAATACTATCACTTTGATTCTCCCGATATCATGACTACAGAAATGTATGTTAAAGGAAAATTAAATGGCATAAGAAAAGTATATTTTAAAAGTACAAGAATTGCAGAAGAAGCAAATTACAAAAATGGATTAAAAGACGGACTTTATAAAAAATATGCTGAAAATGGAGTAGTCTTGGAAGAATGTAATTATAAAAATGGGCTTCTAGAAGGACTTTCCATTTTTAGAAATGCGAAGAACGAAGTGGTTTCTAGAGGAAATTACAAGAAAGATAAAAAAGAAGGTATTTGGGAATTCACTACTAATGGCAAACTTACAACCGAAAATATGAGTAAGCCTAAGCAGCGTAAATTTGAAAAGAAAGAACCTAAACCAGAACCCAAATACTAGTAAATAGATAAATCTTACCGAAGTATATGTTTTAGTGATTAAAGCATATACTTTTTTTTATTATTTGACGTAAATTTGCAACTTCAAATTAAAGAGGAATAAATAATGAAACGAGTTGTCGTTGGACTTTCTGGTGGTGTAGATTCGAGTGTTGCTGCTTATCTTTTAAAAGAACAAGGTTATGAAGTAATCGGACTTTTTATGAAGAATTGGCACGACGATTCGGTTACAATTTCTAATGAATGTCCGTGGCTTGAAGACAGCAACGACGCACTATTAGTTGCCGAAAAATTAGGTATTCCTTTTCAAACGGTTGATTTAAGCGAACAATATAAAGACAAAATTGTCGATTATATGTTTAAAGAATACGAAAACGGAAGAACTCCAAATCCAGATGTATTGTGCAATCGTGAGATAAAATTTGA
>NZ_DQDX01000183.1:8956-11111 GCF_003525665.1 Flavobacterium sp. | reverse complement strand
TGAATTTGATGTTTTCATGAAAATTGCGCTATCACTTGGTGCCGATTTTGTAGCAACAGGTCATTATTGCAGAAAAGGAGAAATCGATGTTGATGGAAAGCCAGTGTATCAATTGCTTGCAGGAAAAGATGACAACAAAGATCAATCTTATTTTTTATGTCAATTATCACAAGAACAATTGGCAAAATCATTATTTCCAATTGGTGAATTAACAAAACCACAAGTTCGCGAAATCGCTACTAAAATGGAATTAGTAACTGCCGAAAAGAAAGATTCACAAGGTCTTTGCTTTATCGGAAAAGTGCGTTTGCCCGAATTTTTACAACAACAATTGCAACCAAAAGAAGGTTTGATTTATGAAATTCCTGCCAATAGCGAAATTTACAATCAAGAAAAACCAACTTTCACTTCACTAGAAGAGCAATTAATTTTCGAATCGACTTCAATTCAATATGATGAAAAGTCTGGAAAAGTAGTTGGAAAGCATCAAGGTGCGCACTATTTTACCATCGGTCAACGAAAAGGATTAAATGTTGGCGGTACAAAAGAAGCACTTTTTATAATTGCAACCGATGTAAAAACCAACTCCATTTATACTGGTCAAGGTGCAAGTCATCCAGGATTGTTTAAAAAAGCATTGCGCATTCAACCATCAGAAATTCATTGGATTCGTCAAGATTTAACACTTAATGATGGCGAATCAATGCAAGTTATGGTTCGAATTCGTTACCGTCAAGAACTTCAAAAAGCAACGTTACATAAATTTCAATCAGGATTGTATGTTTCATTTGATGCAGCTCAATCTGCAATAACTGAAGGACAATTTGCTGCTTGGTATTTAAACGACGAATTAATTGGTTCGGGTGTAATTTCTTAAAATTAAACTCGGTACTATTTTTTTTCGTAATTTTGATACAACCAAATTTCATTTGCTATGAAGAAAATAGTATTTCTAGTCACTTTTCTGGTATCAATTTCCACTTTTTCGCAAGAAGATGCTTGGGTTTATTTTACTGATAAACCAAATGCTGCCACTTTTCTAGCCGATCCACTTTCGATGTTAACTCAAAGAGCATTAGATAGACGATCAGCTCAAGGAATTGCTTTAACGACCAATGATGTACCTGTTCATCAACCTTATATTAGTCAAATAACAGCAGCAACAGGAATTACGGTTAAAGCAAAATCCAAATGGTTGAACTGCCTTCACATCCGCGGAAGCATTGCAAATATTAACGCGTTATCTAGCTTAACTTTTGTAGATCATATTGAGTTTGCCAATCAATCTTTAAACACTTCTGGAAAAATTAAAAATCCAATAACCAGTAATAAAGAACAAGCTGTAAATAAAAATATGGATGTTGAAGTGACCTTTGCTTACGGAACTTCTGCCAACCAAATTCAAATGCTTAATGGTCATCTTTTGCACCAAGCCAATTTTACTGGAACCGGTAAAATAATCGCCGTTTTAGATTCAGGATTTATAAATGTAAATTCTACACAACCATTTGAAAGATTGTTCACAAATAACTTAATTTTAGGTGGTTATAATTATGTAAATCAATCCACAAACGTTTATGCGTTGCACAATCACGGAACGATGGTTTTATCTTGCATGGGCGGATATACCGAAGGTCAATTGGTTGGAACTGCGCCAGATGCCAAATATTATTTATTTGTTACAGAAGATGTGGCTTCAGAAAATCCAGTGGAAGAAAGTTATTGGGTTGAAGCTGCCGAAGAAGCCGATCGATTAGGTGTTGATATTATCACTTCTTCGTTAGGATATTTTGGTTATGATCAACCAAGTTATAGTCACACTTACAGCGATTTAACAGGAAATTCGGCCTTTGCTTCAAGAGGTGCAAATATTGCTTTTTCTAAAGGAATTATTGTTGTTGCAAGCGCAGGAAATTCAGGCGCAACTTCCAATCCTTACATAAGTGTTCCAGCAGAAGCAACTAATGTTTTAGCGATTGGAGCTGTTCAAGCTAACGAAAATTATGCTGCTTTCAGTTCGATTGGACCTTCTTTCGACGGAAGAATTAAACCAGATGTTATGGCACAAGGTCAAAATGCGTATGTAGCAAATACGGCTGGAAGTATTACAACTGATAGCGGAACTTCATTTTCGGGACCAATTATGGCCGGAATG
>NZ_DQDX01000183.1:4341-8879 GCF_003525665.1 Flavobacterium sp. | reverse complement strand
TAATTATGGCCGGAATGATTGCTAGTTTTTGGCAAGCAATTCCGTGGGCAACAAATGCCCAGGTAGTTCAATTTGTTAAACAATCTTCCGATAGATTTAATTTGCCAACAAATCAATATGGGTATGGAATTCCAGATTTTCAGATGGCATTAAACATGGCTTTGCTTGATGTAAATGAATTGAATTTGAATAAATTTAAATTTTTTCCAAATCCAACAACTGGTTTTATTTCAGTGTCCATTCCAAATGATGGTAGCAATTCTAAAATCACAATTTACAATTCTCTAGGACAAACAATTATAGAAAAAAATATCAATCAGTCGAACGCAACTCTTTCTTTAGAAAATTTAAATTCGGGTGTGTATTTCTATAAAATCGCTTCCGCAAATGCTACTCAGACTGGAAAAATAATTAAAAATTAAAACACGAATTTCTTTCGGAAAATATGAATAAAATTACCCAACTTTTCAACATACAATATCCAATTATTCAAGGCGGAATGATTTGGAACTCAGGATATAAATTAGCAAGTGCCGTTAGTAATTCTGGCGGATTAGGATTAATCGGAGCTGGTTCAATGTATCCTGATGTTTTGAGAGAACACATCCAAAAATGTAAGAAAGCAACCGATAAACCTTTTGGTGTAAACGTTCCAATGTTGTATCCAAATATTGAAGAAATTATTCAAATAATTATCGAAGAAGGTGTAAAAATCGTATTCACGTCAGCAGGAAATCCTAAAACTTGGACGTCACATTTAAAAGCCAACGGAATTACAGTTGTTCATGTGGTGAGTAGTTCTAAATTTGCTTTAAAAGCACAAGAAGCCGGAGTTGATGCCGTCGTAGCCGAAGGATTTGAAGCTGGTGGACATAACGGAAGAGAAGAAACCACAACCTTAACTTTAATTCCGATGGTTCGTGAAAATATCACGATTCCATTAATTGCAGCTGGTGGAATTGCAACTGGAAGAGGAATGCTTGCAGCAATGATTCTTGGTGCCGATGGTGTTCAAATGGGAAGCCGATTTGCAGCATCAACAGAAAGTTCGGCGCACGATGATTTCAAAAAAACAATAATTGAAACTGGAGAAGGTGATACGCAATTGACTTTAAAAGAATTGGCTCCAGTACGATTGATAAAAAATAAATTTTATAATGACGTTCAAGAGTTATATACTAAATGTCCGTCGAAAGAAGATTTAGAAAATTTATTGGGAAAACGAAGAGCAAAACGTGGCATGTTTGAAGGCGATTTAATCGAAGGCGAACTTGAAATTGGTCAAATTGCTGGATTAATTCACGACATTATGCCAGTTAATGAAATTGTATCTGAAATTATTTCCGAATTTGAATTGGCTAAAAAAGAAGCAATCACTTTATAAAATTCTTAAGATTTGCATCACATTGCTTTGAAATCTTATCCTTACTTTTGTCGAAATACTTTTAAATGAAAAAGATACTTTTAGTTATAGCGTTTGTAATTTGCTCAAACCTTCAAGCCCAAGAACGTCCAAAATTAGTTGTCGGAATTGTGGTAGATCAAATGAAAATGGAATATTTATACCGTTTTCAAAGTGATTTTACCGAGAATGGTTTTAAGCGATTAATGAATAATGGCTATACGTTTCATAATGCACATTATAACTATATGCCAACTTACACTGCGCCAGGACATGCATCGGTTTATACTGGAACAACGCCAGCAATGCATGGAATTGTAAGCAACGAATGGTTTCACAGAACTTTAAAAAAAGAAGTGTATTGTACCGACGATGCATCAGTTACAACTTTAGTTCCAGGCACAGAAAGTGAAGGAAAAATGTCTCCAAAAAATTTGCAAAGCACTACAATTACCGATGAATTAAAATTGTCAACCAACTTTAAAGGAAAAGTAATCGGAATTAGTATAAAAGATAGAGGCGCGATTTTACCTGCCGGACATTTTGCTGATTGGGCTTTTTGGTACTGCAAAACTGGTGAGTTTATTTCGAGTTCTTTTTATGGTGAGAAATTGCCAACTTGGGTAACTGATTTCAATAAAGAGAAAAATTATTTAGGTTACACGAATAAAGGTTGGGATTTATTGAAACCTAAAGAAACCTACAATGAAAGTCTAGCTGATGATAATCCTTATGAAGGAAAGTTGTACAAAAAGACGCCTTTTTTTCCTTACAATATGAAGGAAATGATTGATAATAATGATGCTGGAGTGATTAGAGTTAGTCCTTACGGAAATGATCTTTTAGCAGATTTTGCAAAAAAAGCCATCGAAAAAGAACAACTTGGTAAAGATGAAATCACCGATTTTTTAGCATTAAGTTTTTCATCTACAGATTATATCGGACACACTTTCGGACCAAGATCGATCGAAATTCAAGATACGTATTTGCGTTTAGATCAAAACATTGCCGACTTTTTAAATTATTTAGATAAAACTGTAGGTAAAGATAAATACTTAGTGTTTTTAACAGCCGATCACGCTGGAGCTGAAAATGTTACCTATTTAAAAGACAATAAATATCAAGTAAACAATATCAATTACAAAAATGTTGAAAGCGATTTAAAAGAATTTTCTAAAGCTACTTTCGGCGAAGATTTGATATTGAATTATTCTAGCTATAATATTTACTACAACAAAGACATTTTAAAATCAAGAGGGTTGGATTTGGAGAAAGTCAATGAAGCATTCAAAGGTTTTCTTTACTCAAAAGAATATGTAAAACGCGTTTATACCGAGCAAGAAATTTTAGCTTCATCTGGAAGTGATGCCATCCTAGATTTTATTGCCAAAGGTTATGATCCTACACAAAATGGGGATTTGCTTTTTGCCTACAAACCAGGTTACATGGAATATTCTGCAACTGGAACAACGCATGGTTCGCCTTACAGTTATGATACGCATGTACCAGTTATTTTCTACGGTTGGAAGATTCCGAAAGGAAAATCGTATGATAAAAAAGTGATTACTCAAATTGCACCAACGGTTTCACAATTACTTCAAATAACAATGCCAAATTCAACTGACAGTAAAGTTTTGACAGAGGTTTTTCAAAAATAAAAAACAAAAAAAATCCACTAATTAATTTAGTGGATTTTTCATTTATTATCTTAAGTAACTTATAGTTCGATTAGTATCTGATTTTTAATCAAATCTTCAAAGGTTTCTCTTTTACTAATTAAGTGACCTTTTCCGTCTTTCCATAACACTTCTGCTGGTTTAAAACGCGAATTGTAGTTGGATGCCATTGAAAAGCAATACGCTCCAGCATTTTTAAAACTCAAAATATCACCTTCTTTTATTTCAGAAATTCTTCTGTTGTTGGCAAACGTATCGGTTTCACAGATGTAACCTACAACGGTGTAAAAACGCTCTTTTCCTTTTGGATTAGAAATGTTTTCAATGGTATGTTGTGAACCATAAAGCATCGGACGAATTAAGTGGTTAAAACCAGAATCAATTCCAGCGAAAACTGTTGAAGTGGTTTGTTTAACAACATTCACTTTCGCTAAGAAATATCCAGCTTGACTAACTAAAAATTTTCCTGGTTCGAAAGCTAATGTCAATTCACGACCATATTCTTTTTCGAAAGCTAAAAATCTTTTTGATAGTTTTTTACCTAATTCTTCAATATTAGTCTCGATATCGTCTTTTTTGTACGGAACTTTAAATCCACTTCCAAAGTCTAAAAAGTCTAATTCTTTGAAGTTTTTAGCAGCATCAAATAAAATTTCGGCTGCATACAAGAATACTTCGATATCCAAAATATCAGAACCTGTGTGCATGTGAATTCCGTTAATATGCATTTTTGTATTTTCTACAATACGCAAAATATGAGGCAATTGATGTACTGAAATTCCGAATTTACTATCAATATGACCTACAGAAATATTAGCATTTCCTCCAGCCATAACGTGCGGATTTATACGGATACAAACTGGGACTGTAGGATGTTTTGCTCCAAAATGTTCTAAGATAGAAAGGTTATCAATATTAATTTGAACACCCAATTTTGCTACTTCTTCGATTTCTTCAAATGAAACTCCGTTTGGTGTAAATATGATTTTTTCTGGAGTAAAACCGGCGTGTAAACCAAGTTGTACTTCTTGAATAGAAACCGTATCTAATCCTGAACCCAAGTTCTTCAACAACTTCAAGATCGAAATGTTTGACAAAGCCTTCATTGCATAATTCACGCGTAACTTTTCCACCTTGGAAAAAGCCGAAGTCAAACGATTGTACTGATTCTCGATAGTTGCTGCGTCATAAACGTACAGCGGATTGCCAAATTCCTCGGCAAGAGCTAGTAATTCTTTAGGTTGCATTTTTAAAATTTTTAGAGATTGAAGTTTAATTTTATTTTAAACTTTTATAATTGAATGATTTGCAAATATAGGAGTTGTAAAAAGGTTTTGCAAAGCGTTTAACATTTCTACGAATTTGTCAATTATATTTTGAATTTTATATGCTATCGATAATTTTTTAGCCCTGATGTTGCAATTGTTGGAGCTCTCCCGATTTTTATCGGGAAGCGAGTT
>NZ_DQDX01000183.1:854-4174 GCF_003525665.1 Flavobacterium sp. | reverse complement strand
GCCCAAGCGATTCGCTCCTAATTTTAAAAACCCATGCTAATAACTTTTAATAAATAAAGTTACTAAATTGATATACATTTCTTTTTGGTTTCGATGAAATTAATTACTTTTGTGACACTTTAAAATCGACAAACTTTTATTATGGACATACACGAATATCAAGGAAAAGAAATATTAGCCAGTTATGGTGTAAAAATTCAACGTGGTTATGTGGCAAACAATCCGCAAGAAGCGGTTGCTGCTGCAAAACAATTGACTGCTGAAACAGGAACTGGATGGCACGTTATTAAAGCTCAAGTTCACGCAGGTGGAAGAGGAAAAGGTGGTGGCGTTAAGCTTGCTAAAAATTTGCAACAAGTTGAGGAATTGGCTGAGCAAATTATTGGAATGCAATTAATCACTCCGCAAACTAGTGCTGAAGGTAAAAAAGTACACAAAGTTTTGGTTGCTGAGGATGTTTATTATCCTGGTGAAAGTGAAACTAGTGAGTTTTATATGTCGGTTTTATTGAATAGAGCGACTGCAAAAAACATGATTGTTTATTCTACTGAAGGTGGAATGGATATTGAAGAAGTTGCTGAGCACACACCACATTTAATTTTCAATGAAGAAATTGATCCAAATGTTGGTTTACAAGGTTTTCAAGCTAGAAGAATTGCTTTTAATTTAGGTCTTTCTGGAAATGCTTTTAAAGAAATGGTTCAGTTTATTGATGCTTTATACAAAGCTTATGTTGGTTCAGACGCTTCAATGTTTGAAATCAACCCAGTTTTGAAAACATCTGATAATAAAATTATTGCTGTTGATGCCAAAGTAAATCTTGATGATAATGCTTTATACCGTCACGCTGCATTAGCTGAATACAGAGACGTTCGTGAAGAAAATCCAATTGAAGTTGAAGCGAAAGCGGCAGGTTTAAATTATGTTGACCTTGATGGAACTGTTGGTTGTATGGTAAATGGTGCTGGACTTGCAATGGCAACGATGGACTTAATTAAATATGCAGGTTTTGAACCAGCTAACTTCTTAGACGTTGGTGGAACTGCAGATGCAAAACGTGTGGAATTGGCTTTTAGAATTATCTTAAAAGATCCAAACGTGAAAGCTATTTTGATTAACATTTTTGGTGGAATCGTTCGTTGCGACCGTGTTGCTCAAGGTGTTGTTGATGCTTACAAAAATATGGGTGACGCTATAAAAGTGCCAATCATTGTAAGATTACAAGGTACAAATGCTGAAATTGCTAAGGAATTAATTGATAATTCTGGTATGCCAATTTTATCGGCTGTACAATTTCAAGAAGCTGCAGATCAAGTTCAAAAAGCGCTTTCTTAATTAGTTAGAAATTATTTTATATATAAAGTCCCGAGTCTTATGCTCGGGATTTTTTTTTTACAATTCTTCGGAATCTATTTCATCTTTCATAGAAATCGATTTATCGTTCTTTTTTAAATATTTTTCATAATTTTTTTCGTCCTTTAAATTTCGTTTTATTAAAAAAGCGACTAAGACAAGAGCAATTAAAATAACGCTTCCAACTATATACCAATTTATTTCCATTTGATTTAATTTTTACTAAAATACGAATTATGTAAGTTCTATTTTGGCAAAGTATATTATCAAATTGAGTGAAAATTGTTAAAAAATAGTGATTGTAACTTCTTACTTACTGCTTTACTACAATATCATATTTTTCCAATAGTCCTTTTAATCCATCTACAGAAAAAATAGCTTTTTTTAGTTTGTTTTTATCGGGATCAATGCTGTAATCATAACTGGTATAAAAATCGGTTTTGTTGGCAATAGTATCAATAAAAACGGCTTTTCGTAGATTGCAATTGTCAAATAAAGCTTCGGTTAAATCACTCGCCATAAAATCTACCGAAATCATACTGCAATTGATAAACTGCATTTTTTTGAGTTTTAAAGCATAGAATTTGGCATAATCCAGCAAGCAATCTTTAAAATGAAATTCGTAAATTACTTGATCGGTCATGGCAAAATTTACATTAGTAAAATTACATTTTGTAAAAAATACACCACGTAAAGAAACGTAATTGATTTTTGTGTCTTGAAAATTGCAATCAAAAAAGTTGCAATCAATGAACGTTACCGTTTGAAAAGTACACGTTCTAAAATCGCAATTGTAAAAAACACAATTTTCAAATTCTTTAAATTTGGTATTGAAATCATCAAATGTTTGGTCTTTAAACTCTTGATCAAGAATATAATCTACGTGCATAATTTTATTTTAAGATGGTAAAACTACTAAAATATATCGGATGATTTGAGTGTAATTTCATTCTAATTTCTACTAATTATAACTATTTTTACAGAATAAATTGTTTCAAAATGGAATCCAATAACGCCTCTTTTTTCAAGTATTGTCCTAATTGTAGTTCGCAAAATGTAACGTATGTAAATAATTTCAAATTGCATTGTAACGATTGTGATTTTGTTTTGTATCATAACATTGCAGCAGCTGTCGCAGTCATTTTTACATTTGAGGACAAAATCCTTTTCACAGTAAGAAATGTCGATCCCGATAAAGGAAAACTCGATTTACCAGGCGGATTTATAGATCCAAATGAAACTGCCGAAGAAGCTGCTTGTCGAGAAATTAATGAAGAATTAGGTTTGGATATTTCAGCAGATAATTTAAAGTACATTACAACGGCACCAAACAATTATTTGTACAAAAATGTGCCCTACAGAACGATGGATATTTTCTACGAATGCAATCTTGAAGAAGATAAAATTTCGGTTAATGCTAAAGATGAAATTGAGGAATTAATTTGGATAAAACGGAGTGAAATTAACCTTGATAAAATTGGATTTGTTTCTATTCGAAAAGTGATTGGTGACAATTATTTAAAATAGCGAAGTTACTTTAACTCAAAATTAGTATTCGTTTTGTTCGGTTTTAAAGTTTAAATAGTAATTTTATATGCTATGGAAAAGAACGTTAAAAAAGGATTTTTATTCAAGAACTACGAAGCGCCCAATCTTTCGCCATTTGATAAACTTTTTGAGATTTTCAAGGAGTTAATCACGCACACTTCAGGCGATTTTGCCGAGGCAATTGATTGGTTAAGACAATTGGACGTTGAGTATAAACTAACCGACGCTAATTACACCATCGATGATTTCATTGAAGATTTAAAGAAAAAAGGCTACATCCGCGAAGAAATAAAACCCGATGGAACTTCAGGAACTGGAATCACTGCTAAAACTGAACGCGCCATTCGTCAAGCGGCATTAGATCAAATTTTTGGTAATCTTAAAAAATCTGGATCAGGAAATCATAAAACCAAATATGC
>NZ_DQDX01000183.1:0-767 GCF_003525665.1 Flavobacterium sp. | reverse complement strand
GTGGAAACGGCGACGAAAAAACGGGTGAATTTCGAGAATATCATTTTGGTGATGGTTTAGAAAATATCTCCTTGACCGAGAGTTTGAAAAATGCTCAAATCAATAATGGAGTTGGTGAATTTCAGCTAACCGAAAATGATTTGGTTGTTGAAGATGCGCAATTCAAAGCTCAAATGAGTACCGTTTTGATGATTGATATCAGTCACAGTATGATTTTGTATGGCGAAGATCGAATTACTCCAGCGAAGAAAGTCGCCATGGCTTTGGCAGAATTAATTACAACTCGTTATCCAAAAGATACCATTGATATTTTGGTTTTTGGTAACGATGCTTGGTCTATTTCGATTAAAGATTTACCGTATTTAAATGTTGGACCTTATCATACAAATACAGTTGCCGGATTACAATTGGCGATGGATATTTTGCGCAGAAAACGAAATACCAACAAGCAAATTTTCATGATTACCGACGGAAAACCCAGTTGTGTTCGTGAAAAAGACGGAACGTACTATATGAATTCCAACGGTCTTGACGAATACATCGTCGAACAATGCTACAATCAAGCGGCACAAGCAAGAAAATTACACATTCCTATAACGACTTTTATGATTGCAAACGATCCTTATTTGCAGAAATTCGTAAATCGATTTACTGAAGCCAATCAAGGAAAAGCATTTTACACCGGATTGAAAGGTTTGGGTGAAATGATTTTTGAGGATTACGAAACGAATAGGAAGAAGAAGATAAAATAGTTTTCAGTTTACAGT
>NZ_DQDX01000116.1:21360-24143 GCF_003525665.1 Flavobacterium sp. | reverse complement strand
TTTTAAAAACCATGCAATGTATTGATAGTTAATTGTTTATGTTGTGTTGAAAAAGTAGCCAAATGTTAAATTTTTAAAAATAAATTAAAAATTATTTTTTTTATTCGAATTTAGTTCAGAAGTTTGCTCCATCAAATACAATGAAAAAATGAATTTAACAATGTGCAAAATGTGTCGTATGATGTGGGAATTTCCGCAGAGCACTTCTATTGCATAATTTTAAATTTTTAAAATATATTCAAATGAAACCTCTGCAAACCGCAGAGGTTTTTTTATTTAAATCAAATTTGTCAAACTGAGCGCAGTCGAAGTGCTTTTAAAACAATAAATAATTCAATAATGAAAGTAATAGCAAAAAATATGATGATGTCTTGTATGATGATGCGCACAATGTGTTGTATCGACAGCTGCTATTACCATAAACGGAAAACGTAAAAGAAAGTTATATTTCTATTGTAAAAGTCCCTTTGGTAAGCCATCCGAAGGGACTTTTTTTTTATGCTGAAATTTTTTCGGCATCTCATCAAAAATCCAAACATGAATATCTAAAATCTAATATTTAATATCTAAAATCAAAGAAAAATGAGCACACAAAAATTTTCAACCAACGCACTTCACGCAGGACACGATGTTACTAAAAACGCAGGAACAAGAGCTGTCCCAATTTACCAAACATCATCTTATGTTTTTAACAATTCAGATCATGCAGCCAATCTTTTTGGTCTAGCCGAAGCCGGATTTATCTACACAAGATTAAACAATCCAACCAACGACGTTCTAGAACAAAGATTAGCAAAATTAGAAGGCGGAATTGGAGCAGTAGTGACCGCGTCTGGAACAGCAGCAATTGCAACAACATTTCTAACCTTACTAAAAGCTGGAGATCACATCGTGGCATCCAACAGTTTGTATGGCGGAACTTACAATTTACTAAAAGTAACTTTACCAAGATTAGGAATCACAACCACTTTTGTTGATCCTTCCAATCCTGAAAATTTTACTAAAGCATCACAAGAAAATACAAGAGCGTATTTCTTAGAAAGTCTTGGAAATCCAAAATTAGATGTATTGGATTTAGAAGCGATTTCTAAAGAAGCAAAAGCCTATAAAGTTCCATTTATTGTTGATAATACAGTTGCAACTCCATATTTATTAAACCCAATAAAATATGGTGCCGACATTGTAATTCATTCATTAACAAAATACATTACAGGAAACGGAACCTCACTTGGAGGAGTAATTATCGACGCAGGAAACTTCGATTGGAGTAACGGAAAATTCCCAGAATTCACAGAACCATCAGCTGGATATCACGGACTAAAATACTACGAAGCACTTGGCGCGGCGTCGTTTATTGCCAAAGTTCGAATTGAAGGATTGCGCGATTTTGGTGCAGCTTTAAGTCCGTTTAACGCTTTTCAAAC
Source organism: Flavobacterium sp. (assembly GCF_003525665.1). GTDB lineage: Bacteria > Bacteroidota > Bacteroidia > Flavobacteriales > Flavobacteriaceae > Flavobacterium. The sequence continues at coordinate 22,719 of NZ_DQDX01000116.1, read as the reverse complement.
CATTCAAGGATTGGAAACTTTAGAAATCAGAATCAAAAAACATTCTGAAAACGCATTGGAATTAGCCAAATGGTTGCAATCTCAAGAAGAAGTTGCTTGGGTAAATTATCCAGGTTTAGAAACTTCAAATTATAAAGAACTTGCTGATAAATATTTGCCAGAAGGAAAAAGTGGCATAGTAACTTTTGGATTAAAAGGCGGATTTGAAGCAGCAAAAAAAGTAGCTGATGAAACAAAATTATTCTCGCTTTTAGCCAATATTGGTGATACAAAATCATTAATAATTCATCCAGCAAGCACAACGCACCAACAACTATCAGATTCAGAACAAGAAACAACTGGAGTTTCCAAAGATTTAATTCGTCTTTCTGTTGGATTGGAAGATATCGATGACTTGAAAACCGATTTAAAAGAAGTTTTTGTAACTATTAAAAACCCGCAAAAAGTCTAATCATGAGTCAGAAAATTGTAAACGTAGTCGGATATGCAAAAGAGCAAAATCAATTTGTAGTCAAAGCTCAAAATTTTGATATCCGAATCAGTAAAAACGAGGATTTTCCTGAATTAGAAGGTCCAAGTCCATTAGAATATGTTCTTGCAGGTTACGCCGGATGCATTAATGCTGTTGGAAAAATTGTCGCCAAAGAACACGGAATTGTATTAAAATCACTTCAAGTAGAATTATCAGCCAAATTAAGTCTTGACAAATATCAGGGAAAAATCAGCAATGAAAGAGCTGGCTTTAGTTCAATTGAAGTGATAGTTAAACCAACATCAGACGCAAGTTTGGAACAACTAAAAGACTGGCTCATAGAAATAGAAAACCGTTGTCCGGTTCAAGATAATTTGGTAAACCCAACACCAGTTTCGGTGGTTTTATTTAAAGATTTACAAGCTGTGGAAGCGGCTTAAAAAATAAATTGTTTAGGTTTTTGTTTGTTGAAACTGTCTTCAATGTCGCGATTGAAGGCAGTTTTTCAAAAATGAATTAGAAAATAAAATCAAAACAAACCTTAATTTTCTTAATGCCATATTGGTTTAAAAAAATAAAAAATGTTACAAAAAATAGACATTCTAAATTTCAAATTAGAAAATGGATAATTGCTTTCCAAAACCCCATTATTCTATCAAACTTTTGGTCAACCAATAGGAAATGCTCCTCTTGTAATTGTGAATCATGCACTTACTGGAAATTCCAATGTTACTGGAGAAAACGGTTGGTGGAACGATTTAATCGGAGAAAATAAAATCATCGACACTAATAATTTCACGATAATCGCCTTCAACATTCCCGGGAATGGTTTTGATGGAAATCCAGAAAATCTAATTACAAATTACAAAGATTTTACAGCGAAAGAC
>NZ_DQDX01000116.1:6888-21216 GCF_003525665.1 Flavobacterium sp. | reverse complement strand
TATTTTTTTAGAAGGAATTAATATTCTTGAAATAGAAACTGTTTTTGCTTTGATTGGAGGAAGTTTAGGTGGCGGAATAGCTTGGGAAATGGCAAATTTACAACCAACAAAATTTCAAAATCTAATCCCAATTGCAACCGATTGGAAAGCTTCCGATTGGGTAATCGCCAATGTTTTAGTGCAAGATCAGATTCTGAATAATTCAGATAATCCAATTGTTGATGCGCGACTTCATGCGATGCTCTTGTATAGAACGCCACAGTCGTTAAAGAAAAAATTCAACAGAAGAAAGCAATCTCAAGTGAATGATTTTCAAATAGAAAGCTGGCTGGTAAATCACGGATTCAAATTACAGAACCGATTCAAATTATCCGCCTACAAACTCATGAATCATTTGCTAAAAACAATTGATATTTCAAAAGAAACGAATGATTTTGAAGTTTCAGCAGGTAAAATTTCAGCCAACATTCACATAGTTTCAGTCGATACCGATTATTTTTTTATTCCAGATGAAAACCGCGAAACATTTGAAATAGTAAAACCAATCAAGCAAAATGTTTTCTACCACGAAATAAAATCCATTCACGGTCACGACGCTTTCTTGATTGAATTCGACCAATTAGCACAAATATTAGAACCTATTTTTAATAAACAAAAACAACAAAATCATGTCAACGCTTAAAATAAATGTAATCCTTTTCGGAATCGGAAATGTCGGTAGTACTTTAATAAACCAAGTTATCGAAAGTCAGAAATTCTTCTTAGAAAAAAGAAATATCGATTTAAGATTTCCAATAATCACCAATTCAACGCTCGCTTTCTTCGAAAAAGATGGCGTAAAACATCAATGGGAAGCCAATTTTGCACAATCGGCAATTCCTTTCAGAATTGAAGATATTATCGAATATGTGCAAGAACAGCAATTCGAAAATCTAATCGCAGTCGATGCCACAGCAAGTTCCGATATAGTAAAAAGCTATATTCCATTAATCCAAAACGGATTTAATATTGTTACAGCCAATAAAAAAGCCAACACTTTACATCTTGATTTCTACAACGAATTAAGAAGAAATTTAAAAAACTTCGATAAAACCTTTCTTTATGAAACCAATGTTGGCGCTGGCTTACCAGTAGTTCAAACTATAAATGATTTACATTTTTCAGGAGAAAAAATCACAAAAATTAGAGGCGTTTTCTCGGGTTCATTAAGCTATATTTTCAACAGATTTTCATCCGAAGAAACTACATTTTCCAAAATTCTAGCCGATGCCGAAAAAAATGGATACACCGAACCCGATTCGCGCGAAGACTTATCAGGAAACGATGTTGCCAGAAAATTATTAATTCTAGCAAGAGAAATCGAACAAAAATTCGAGTTTTCCGACATAAAAATAGCATCACTTTTGCTTCCAGAATTAAACGAGCAACATTCCAAAGCACAATACGCAATCAACAAAACGCTATTCGACAAACCATTTAACATTGCCAAAATAACCCAAGCCCAAAATCACGTTTTACGTTACGTAGGTGAACTTGATGTAATCAATCAAAAACTCGAAGTCAAACTCATTTCTGTCCAAAAATCAACAGCATTAGGTCAGCTAAAAGGTGCCGATAACTTGATAGAAATTTACACAAAATCCTATGGCGAAATCCCAATTGTCATTCAAGGCGCAGGCGCAGGAAAAGAAGTTACAGCTCGTGGCGTTCTAACCGATATTCTAAAAATAGCCGATAAAATAAAAATAAAAGAAGCTATTTTTCAATAATTTACAACCAACCCAACCCCGAAAACCTGCAGCACTAAATCGTTGTAGGTTTTTATTTTTCACAAACACTTGCAAAATAAAATTCTATGTCATTACTTTGCATTGTTCATAAACTTATTGACTGTTATCACGAAAGCTGGAGAGATTAGACTCGATGAAAGCTTAGCAACCCTACAACTGTAGAAGGTGCTACATTCTATTCTTAATGCTGAATTTATTTCAGCATCTAGAAACAGATAACCCCGAGAATTTCCTCTCACTTTCACAATAACATAAATAAATTTTAAATCAACTTGTCATACTGAACTTGTTTCAGTATCAAGAGCGAATGGCTTGCGCATTTTTGCAATCCATAATCCTGCTTTTCGATGCAATCTTTTACTTTTTAAAGAAAAAAGTAAAAGGATTTCCTCTTCAATCAGGGCTAAATAGTATTCCATTTTTGTAAAAGTCAAGTTTCAAAAAGAACTATTTCTTAATAAACTTAACTAACTTAATGGTTTAAAAATAATAAAAATACGATTTCCAAAAAACAAAGTTTTTTAAAATTCGTGTAATAAATAAGTACAAAGAATTCGCGCAAATTCGTGCAATTCGTGTAAAAAAAAATAAGAATTAAACTTAGTGACTTAGCGCCTTAGTGGCAATAAAATTATGTCAAAAATAAACCAAGCAATAAAAGAAAGAATCCTAGTTCTAGACGGAGCAATGGGAACGATGTTACAGCGCAACAACTTCTCCGAGGAAGACTTCCGAGGCGAGCGTTTCAAAGATTTTCCACATCCATTAAAAGGAAACAACGATTTACTTTCCTTAACCCAACCCGAAGCGGTAAAACAAGTGCACCGTCTATATTTTCAAGCTGGAGCCGATATTGTAGAAACCAACACATTCTCTGGAACCACAATAGGTATGGCAGATTACCACATGGAAGATTTAGTGTACGAACTAAACTACGAATCAGCCAAAATTGCACGTCAAGTAGCTGATGAATTCACAGACAAACCACGTTTCGTAGCAGGTTCAATCGGACCAACAAACAGAACAGCATCAATGTCACCAGACGTAAACGATCCAGGTTATCGCGCAGTTACATTCGACGATTTAAGAATCGCCTACAAACAACAAGTCGAAGCCTTAATCGATGGCGGAAGCGACGTTTTACTAGTAGAAACAATATTCGATACATTAAATGCAAAAGCAGCACTTTTCGCAATCGAAGAAGTAAAAGAAGAACGTAATCTAGACATTCCAGTAATGGTTTCAGGAACAATTACCGATGCTTCTGGAAGAACGCTATCTGGACAAACAGTCGAAGCTTTCCTAATTTCAATTCAGCATATCGATTTGTTAAGTATTGGTTTCAATTGCGCACTTGGAGCAGACCAATTAAAACCCTATTTAAAAAGATTGGCACACAATACACAACTAAATATTTCGGCACATCCAAACGCAGGATTACCAAACGCCTTCGGTCAATACGACCAAACGCCACAAGAAATGCAAGCCTTAATTAAAGAATATTTACAAGATAATTTAATCAATATAATTGGTGGTTGTTGCGGCACAACGCCAGAACACATCAAAGCAATAGCAGAAGTCGCAGCACAGTTTCAGCCACGAAGTTCACTAATTTCCACAAATTAAAACGTGTAATAGATTTGATAAAAAATAATTTTTAAAGCACCTTAATGAACTTAACTTTCTTAATGGTTTAAAAAATAAACTTTGTGACTTTGCGCCTTTGTGGCAAAATAAAAATAAAATGTCAAGAACAAACAAAATAAATTTACAACTTTCAGGTCTAGAACCGCTTTTCGTTACCGAAGAATCTATTTTCGTTAACGTTGGCGAACGTACCAATGTAACAGGTTCGCGTAAATTTCTCAGATTAATCAAAGAAGAAAAATACGAAGAAGCACTTGAAATTGCAAGAAATCAAGTGGAAGGTGGCGCACAAATAATAGACGTCAATATGGACGAAGGAATGCTCGATGGCGTTTATGCCATGACCAAATTCCTAAATCTAATTGCTGCCGAACCAGATATCGCTCGAGTTCCAGTTATGATTGATTCCTCCAAATGGGAAATCATCGAAGCCGGATTGAAAGTCGTTCAAGGAAAAGCCGTTGTAAATTCCATTTCATTAAAAGAAGGAAAAGAAACCTTCATGCATCATGCCAAATTAATTAAAAGATATGGTGCAGCAGTAATCGTGATGGCTTTCGATGAAGATGGTCAAGCTGATACTTATGAAAGACGAATAGAAATTTGCAAAAGAAGTTATGATATTCTGGTAAACGAAGTTGGTTTTCCTGCACAAGATATTATTTTCGATCCAAACATTTTTCCGGTTGCAACTGGAATGGACGAACATAAACTGAATGCTTTAGATTTTTTCAGAGCCACAAAATGGATTCGTGAAAATCTTCCGTATGCCAATATTTCTGGAGGAGTTAGTAACGTTTCATTTTCGTTTCGTGGTAACGATACTGTTCGTGAAGCGATGCATTCAGCATTTTTATACCATGCCATTCAAAACGGAATGACCATGGGAATTGTAAATCCTGAAATGCTCGAGATTTATGACGAAATTGACAAAACACTTTTAGAACACGTTGAAGATGTACTTTTAAATAGGAGAGAAGATGCAACCGAGCGACTTTTAGATTTAGCCGAAACTTTCAAAGGTGATTACAAAGTAAATGAAAAAGCAATTGCCGAATGGCGGAATGGTTCGGTTCAAGAACGATTGACACATTCATTAGTAAAAGGAATCGACGAATTTATAGAAATTGATGTCGAAGAAGCCAGAGTAACTTCTGAAAAAGCAATCGAAGTTATCGAAGTAAACTTAATGGCAGGAATGAATGTCGTTGGTGATTTATTCGGAAGTGGAAAAATGTTTTTGCCACAAGTTGTAAAATCGGCTCGTGTTATGAAAAAAGCAGTTGCCTATTTATTACCATTTATTGAAGCACAGAAAGACGGAAAATCTTCATCTGCAGGAAAAGTACTGATGGCAACTGTAAAAGGCGACGTTCACGATATTGGAAAAAATATAGTAGCTGTAGTTTTGGGTTGTAATAATTTTGAAATCATTGATTTGGGAGTTATGGTTCCGCCAGAAAAAATTATTCAGGCAGCAATTGAACACAATGTAGATATTATAGGATTAAGCGGATTAATCACGCCTTCGCTTGATGAAATGGTTTATTTGGCAAAAGAATTAGACAAATTAAACATCAAAATTCCGATTATGATTGGTGGTGCAACAACTTCTCGTGCGCATACAGCCGTGAAAATTGCACCAGAATATAAAGAAACTGTTGTTCACGTAAACGATGCTTCGCGTGCTGTAACGGTTGCAAGTAATTTACTTCAAGCCGAAACCAAAGAAGGTTATGTAAAAGCCATTCGTGAAGAATACGACAAGTTACGTGACGGTTATTTGAACAGAAGTCGCGATAAAAATTTCCATTCAATTGAAGAAGCTAGAAAGAATAAATTAAAATTAGATTGGGATAATTTCACGCCTGTAAAACCAAATTTCATCGGAACAAAAACTGTTGAAGTGGAACTTTATGAATTGGTTGATTTTATCGATTGGACACCATTTTTCAACTCATGGGAATTGTACGGAAAATATCCTGCGATTTTAACAGATGAAATTGTAGGCGAACAAGCCACCAATTTATTTGCCGACGCACAAGAAATGTTACGACAAATTGTATCCGAAAAATGGTTAACCGCTAAAGGAATTCTAGGAATTTTTCCAGCAAATACAATCAATGACGATGACATTGAACTGACAACCGACAACCGACAACCAATAACTTTTCTAACTCTAAGACAACAATCTCAAAAAACAGCTGGCGCACCAAACATTGCATTGTCTGATTTTATCGCACCAAAAGATTCTGGAAAGCAAGATTACATAGGATGTTTTTGTGTTACAACAGGTTTTGGTGTAGATGAAAAAGCAGCCGAATTCGAAAAACAATTGGACGATTATAATTCGATTTTAGTAAAAGCACTCGGCGACCGATTTGCAGAAGCATTTGCCGAATATTTACATTTAAAAGTTCGTAAAGAAATTTGGGGTTACGCTTCAGATGAAAATTTATCGAATCAAGATTTAATTTCAGAAGAATATAACGGAATTCGTCCAGCGCCAGGTTATCCTGCGTGTCCAGACCATTTAGAAAAACCAACCATTTGGAAATTATTAAATGTAGAACAAGAAATAGGAGTGAAGCTTACCGAAAGTATGGCAATGTGGCCAGCAAGTTCCGTTTCGGGATATTATTTTGCAAATCCAGAAAGTAAATATTTCGGACTCGGAAAAATAAAAGAAGATCAAGTAATAGATTACGCCAAACGTAGAGGAATTTCTACCGAAATGGCAACAAAATGGCTTTCGCCGAATATAGCAGATTAATTTGGTTTCGGGTTTCGGGTTTCGGGTTCAAAGTTAACTCGCAACTCGCAACTCGCAACTCGCAACCCGAAACCCGAAACCCGAAACTCGCAACCCGAAACCCCTAACCAAAAAATAATGAACATAATAATTATAGAAGACGAAAAACCAGCAGCAAGATTATTGCAACGAAAGGTTGAAAAACTTGGATTGCAAGTCAATCAAATGTTGCATTCTGTGGAGGAATCCATCAATTGGTTTCAGAATAATCAACATCCCGATTTGATATTTCTTGATATTCAACTTTCGGATGGATTGTCGTTTGAAATTTTTGAACACATCGATATAAAAAGTGCTGTGATTTTTACAACTGCTTATGATGAATATGCATTGCGCGCTTTTAAATTAAATAGTATCGATTATCTATTAAAACCAATAGATGAAGAAGATTTGGAAACTGCTGTAAATAAGTTTAAAGCTAGAAATGTTGCTGTTCCGAATTTGTCATTAGATTTTGAAATGATAAAAAAGATGCTAGTGAATCCAATTGATAGAGAATACAAAAAGCGATTTACTATCAAAATGGGACAACAACTTAAAATGATAACTATTGATGAAGTCGAATGTTTTTATAGCGAAAACAAAGGAACGTATCTTCATACTTTTGATGGACGCGATTATTTGTTAGACAACACTTTAGAACAGTTAGAAAATGAATTAGACCCAAAAGATTTCTATCGTGTCTCTAGAAAATTTATCATTCCGTTAAAAGGAATTAAGGAAATTCAAATGCATAGCAATTCACGATTGAAAGTAATTTTACCAACTTACAAAGACGATGAAGTGATTGTAGCTCGAGAAAAAGTGGGCGATTTTAAAACGTGGTTAGGATAATAAAGATTTGTTAATTAACAAGTGAATAATTGAATATCTCATTAATTTTGAAAAAAAGATAATGAGATATTTTTATTTTATACTACTTCTAGCGATTGGATTTTCATCAAATGCTCAAGAAATTACTACTTTTAAAAAGTATGATGAGCTTGAAAAGTATCTTGAAGAAAATAAATCGCAACCATTAGTAATAAACTTTTGGGCAACTTGGTGCGCACCATGTATAAAAGAATTACCTTATTTTGAGCAATTACACAATCAAAATAAAGCTGTTAAAGTTATTACGGTAAGTTTAGATTTTGAGAAAGATTTCGAAACTAAATTAAAAACATTTTTAAAGAAAAAGAAGTACACTTTTATTACAACATTTCTTGCAGCAAAAGATTACAACAATTGGATTTCTAAAGTCGATGAAGATTGGTCGGGTTCTATTCCTGCAACTTTGATAATTAATGGTGAAAAAAGAGTTTTCGTTGAAAGTGATTTCAGCAATTTTGAGGAGTTAAATAATCACGTAAATAAATCTATTATTCAATAAATTATTAAATATGAAAAAGTTCGGAATTGTAGCATTACTTGCTTTGGTAGTTATGAGTTTCTCAACTTTACCTGCAGGTTATAAAGTTGGAGATAAAGCAACTGATTTTAAATTAAAATCGGTTGATGGAAAAATGTACAGCATGGCCGATTACAAAGATGCTAAAGGCTTTATTGTGGTTTTTACTTGCAATCATTGTCCGTTTGCAGTAAAATATGAAGACAGAATTGTAGCATTAGCCAAAAAATACAAGTCACTTGGTTACGAATTAATTGCCATCAACCCAAATGATCCTGCGGCACAACCAGAAGACAGTTTCGATTTGATGAAAGTGAGAGCCAAAGAAAAAGGATTTACATTTCCGTATTTATTTGACGAAGGTCAGAAAGTGTATCCTCAATATGGTGCAACCAAAACGCCACATGTATTTTTATTAGACAAAAGTTTAATTGTAAAATACATTGGTGCTATTGATGATAATGTTGACGATGCAGCTGCAGTAAAAGAGCGTTATTTAGAAAATGCCATCGCAGCTTTAGAAAAAAATCAAGAAGCAAATCCTTCAATGACAAAAGCAATTGGTTGTTCTATCAAAGTTAAAAAATAGAATTTTTTGAAATAAAAAAAAGAGTGAATTGTAATGGTTCACTCTTTTTTTGTGCATTATTTCAAATAAATTTTCCTAATTCCAATCAAGCCAAAAATCAATAAAGTATAGCCAATAAAAAAAGGTACAATAAATTCAATCCAGCCCAAAGGTAACATAACGGCAATAATTAGCAATTGAAATCCCAATCCATAAAGAGATAACAAGGTCATAAACCAGTTAGGAAATGTTTTTACTTTGTAAGCATCTTTGTCTAATGCATAAATTATTTTATCAAAAACGCCATAAACAACAGTATAAATTGCAAATAAAATATTTACAGCTTTCTGAGTTTCTCCAGGCAAAGCTTTGGGTGATTTGTATTCGAAAACTTTACTAGTTGAATCGCCTCCAACTGATTTATTTCGTAAGATTACATAGTAATAATTGTATAGAGTTCCTTGCAATTGAATTCCGATAAAAGCCAATAAACTAAACCAAATTGTAGTTTTGGAAACGTAACAAATGGTCATAAAAAACAGGAAATTTAGGATAATATCGAACACACTATCCAGATATCTTCCAACATAAGAAGGAGTGTTTTTCAGTCGCGCCAATTCGCCATCGGCAGCATCAATTCCAGATTTCAAAACAATAAAAAAAGCAGCCCAAAAATAGTGCTGATTTAGAATACAATAAATTGCAATCAAACCCGAAATACCAAACAAAAGGGTAACATGAATAGGAGTAAAGCGTGTATTTTTAAGTTGATTAGCAAGGAATTTTCCAAATGGTCTTCCGTAATCTGATAAGTCAAGAAATTTATCTTGAGCAGCAAGTTTTGACATTAAATGTTAGTAATCAAAAGAATGTGACAATATAGTCGGGTTGCAAATATACTTTATAAATTGTTTTTTTTGCTATTAGATTCTAAAATCATATAAAATTGGAAACCAAATAAAAGCGTAGCCAACACAATATGAATGGTTTGTGTTCCAAATGGAAAATCAAAATAATACATTGCAATTCCAGATATGATTTCGATTAGTAATAAAATCATAACCCAATTTAATTTTTTAAAACCCAGATTTAGTTTTTTATTTTGAGCAAACAAATACAAATTAACAAGCAAAACTATAACTGAAAAACTGCGGTGAATGTAAAACGATAAACTCGGATTTTGGAGCCATAAAATTTCAGGTGCGCCAGTTTCAGAAATGGTATCAACGTGCTCACGAACGCTTGTTCCTAATACTATTTGAATGATTGTTAAGGCCAAAGAAATAACTAAAATCCAATTAAATTTTCTGTCAAAACCAAGTGTTTTTTTGTCTTTTTGAACTGCATAAATTGTAATTAATTGAAAAGCAACAATCAATAACGCCGCCAACATGTGCGTTGTAATTTTAACCGGATTTAAAACAGAATCTACAACGGTTTTTCCAAGCCAAGCCTGAAATCCCATTAAAACACAAATTAAAAAGGTGAGTAAAATGAGTTTTTTATTGTCTTTCCAAAACCAAAAAGATAGAATAAAAGTCACAATACAAGCAATTCCTGCTAAAGCGCCGAACAATCTATTAATGTATTCAACCCAAGTGTGCAACGGATTAAAAACTGCATAATCATGTTTGGTATATTTTTCCCAATTGGATGCGTCAAAAGTTGATTTTGAAGTAAAATCAGTTTTTGCAATTAACAATGATTCCTCTTTTATTATGACTTGACCTTTGTCATATTCTTTTCCAGCAGTAAAAAGTAATTCTTTTTCTTGTGTTGGCGGAATGTAGTATCCAAAACATTTTGGCCAATCGGGACAACCCATTCCTGAGCCAGTTAGTCGTACAAACGCTCCAGCGAAAATCACTAAATAAACAAGAACTAATGATATTACTGCCCATTTTGAAAAATACTTTTTCATCAATTTTATTTTAAACAAATTTATTTCAATGTTTTCAATCAAAAACTCTAACAAAAGTTAATCTTTACTTATTGTTTTCGACTTTTTTCAATCCTAATTTTTCTGCTCTTTTCATCACAAAATCGTAAGCTGCTTGATATTCATTCGGGATTTTTCCGTCTAAAATTGCTTCTTTTACCGCTTCTTTTAGCATTCCGATTTCTCTTGAAGGTTTCAAATTGAATAGTTCCATGATTTCTTCACCCGAAATTGGTGGTTGAAATTGTCGCACGTGATCGCGTTCTTCAACTTCAATTATTTTCCTGCGAACAATATCAAAATTATCGTGGTATTTCTTGAATTTCTTTGGATTTTTGGTAGTAATATCGGCTTCACAAAGTGTCATTAAATGGTCTACATCTTCACCTGCATCAAATACTAAACGTCTTACAGCTGAATCAGTTACAATATCTTCAGCCAAAACAATTGGTCGTGAACTCATGCTAACCATTTTTTGAACAAATTTTAATTTATTGTTCAACGGCATGTGCAATCGCTCAAAGATTTTCTTAGCCATTTTTCCGCCAAGAAATTCGTGTCCGTGAAACGTCCAACCTTGTTTTTTGTTGAATTTTTTTGTTGGAGCTTTCCCAATATCGTGCAATAAAGCCGACCATCGTAACCAAACATCGTCTGTATTCGGACAAATATTATCTACAACTTCTAGCGTATGATAGAAATTATTTTTGTGTGTATGACCTTCAATTTCCTCTACATTATTTAACGCCGTTAATTCGGGCAAAATAATATCTAGTAATCCCGTTTTGTATAAAAGTAAAAATCCAATTGATGGTTTATCTGTCGATAGAATTTTGTTTAATTCATCTACAATTCGTTCTCCAGAAATGATCTTGATTCGGTCTTTATTTCTAGAAATTGCTTCTAATGATTCGGCTTCAATTTCAAATTTTAATTGTGTAGCAAATCTAATTCCGCGTAACATTCGCAACGGATCATCAGAATAAGTGATGTCAGGATTTAAAGGCGTTTTGATGATTTTATTTTCCAAATCAGCCAATCCATTAAAAGGGTCAACTAGTTCGCCATAGTTTTTTTCATTCAAAGAAAATGCCAATGCGTTTATGGTAAAATCGCGACGGTTTTGGTCGTCCTCCAATGTTCCGTTTTCTATAATTGGGTTTCTGCTGTCTTGATTGTAACTTTCTTTTCGTGCGCCAACAAACTCGATATCAATCTCTTTGTAGCGTAACATTGCAGTTCCATAAGTCTTAAAAACTTGAACTTTAGGTTTGTTCGGAATCAATTCTGAAACTTTCAAAGCCAACTCAATTCCAGATCCAACTGCTACAATATCTATGTCTTTTTCCAAATCTCTTTCTAATAAAAAATCACGAACAAAACCGCCAATAACATAACTATCAACGTTAAGTTCTTGACTTGCCTCTGCAATTATTTTAAAAATTGGGTTATTTAGTGCTTTTGTGTAATTCATTTTATTGATTTCAATTTCTGCTTAATCAACTGAAAACTGTGACTGTGACTGAAAACTATTTTCTAATTATTTTAACCTGATTATCCAAAGAAAGTTTTATAATCGTCGATGGATTTTTGCAAACTTTATCGCGGTGCAAATTTACTACATAGTCAACACCATTTATAATTTCTGGAGTAATTTCTTTAAAAGTTTTTGGAGCAAACATACCCGAAATATTAGCCGATGTAGAAACCAATGGTCGTTTCATGCGTTCCATTAATTTGTAACAAAATGGCTCTTTTACTAATCTAACGCCCAATGTTTTATCTTCTGCAATGATGTTTGGAGCAACATTTCTTGGATTGTCTAATATTAATGTAGTTGCTTTTTGTTTTTCTAAATCAGTATCGGCTGGGTTCGATAAATCCCAAATTTCCCATGCCAAATCAGGAATTTCCTTGAAAACATTGTACATCATTTTCTCGCTATTCATAAGTACAATCATACTTTTAGAATCGTCACGTTTTTTTAAGGCATAAATTTTGGCAACAGCTTCTGCATTTGAGGCATCGCAACCAATTCCCCAAACGGTATCTGTTGGATAAAGTATAATTCCGCCATTTTTGATGACTTCGTAGGCGTTGTGAACTTCAGTGTTCAAATCCATAAAAATATTTTTGCAAATATAAGAAAAATGCTTTGTTTTTGGTATTTAAATAAGTTTAATAGTTGCTTTCTCAATATTGTAGCATTATATTTCTTTCAATTTAAATTGATTCATTTTAGTATTGTAGATGGTTAAATAAATTTTTACATTTGCTTGTACATATAACATCTTGAATACTTATGAAAATTTTATTTCATGAAAACCAACTTACTTATCGTGGTACAAGCAACGCAATTTATGATTATGCAATTTATAACGAGGAATTACTAAACAATGAATCGGTTATTATCTATAATAAAAATAATAAGAATAATCTCAATGCAGCCATATCTAAGTTTAAAAGTCGATTTGAAGTAATTGGTTACAGTGAAACTTCAGAATTAGAAAAAATTGTAGACATACAAAATGCAGATCTTTTTTATGCCATAAAATCGGGTCAAAAAGATGGTGTAGAGGTTTCTAATTGTAAAACTGCCATCCATGTTGTCTTTAAGCATTGCGAGCCTCATGGTGACATCTATGCTTATGTATCTGAATGGTTGGCACTCGAGATGACAAATGGATCAGCACCATTTGTCCCTCATATGATAACTGTAGAAAAAAGTAATCTAAGCTTTAGAAAAGAACTAAATATTCCTGACGATGCAATTGTTTTTGGTCGGCATGGTGGTGCTAAAACTTTTGATTTAGCTTTCGTTAAATCTGTAGTGAAACAAGTTGCCAGGCAGCGTAAAGATATTTATCTTTTATTTTTAGGTACGAGCAGTTTTGTCTTTAAAACTTTATTTAGGCCTTACAAAAATGTAATATTTTTACCAACAACTGTCGATCCAGGAACGATATCTAAATTCATTAATACTTGTGATGCCTATTTACATGCTCGAAAACAAGGAGAAAGTTTTGGCATTGCGATAGGAGAATTTTCGATTTCTAATAAACCTATTTTAACGTGGGCCGATTCTCATGAAAAATCACATATTGATATTTTAGGTGACAAAGCCCTGCTTTACAATGATCAACAAGATTTGTCTAGTTTACTAAAAGATTTCGTGCCAGATAGTTCTAAAAATTGGGATGCATATTCAGAAAAGTTTTCTCCTGCTGTAGTTATGGATCAGTTTAAAACAGTTTTTATTGACTAGATTGTTAACGTTCCTGAATTATCTGCTTGTGTTTTATTGAGGATGCTAATGGCGCACCAAGAAAAACTAAGGTGTACAACATTTTTAAATGTTTAGGGTTAACCAAAGACTTTAATAAAAATACAACAATAAAAAAATATTTTAATAAAGCATAATTGAAGAAACCATAGTTTTTTCTAACAACATAAAGATGAGAAATTTTTAATTCAATTTTCTTTACATAACCTAGTGATGTACTTGCGCCATTGATATGAATATAATTTATATGAGGAATGAAGACTGTAGCTAAGTTGTTTTTCATAAATCGTTTACAAATATCCATCTCTTCAAAGTAGAGGAATAAATTTACATCAAATCCTCCAGCATTATAAAAATGGCTTGCTTTCATTAACATGTAACTACCTACAACATAATCAACAGATATTGGGTTTTTGTAGTCAAGATGTCGTTTCGTTTTCTTAGGAAATAATTTTTCAAAAAGCCAATAACCCAATAATCGATTTGTGAAAGTATCAAAGTGCCCAAATGCAACTTGTTTTTCATTATTTTCAAAAATGGGTTGAATGCCCACAATTCCAACATGTTTGTTTTTTCCCAAATAATCTAGAGGATATGTAAACGAATCTTCAACCAAGATAACATCGTTATTGATAAAAGCTAAATATTCTCCTTTGGCAAATTGTACACCCAACATATTTCCAGCAGAAAAGCCACCATTAAGTTTACTTCTAAACAAGAAAACCTTTTCGTTACCTAGTTGATCAATCATTTTCTTGAGGTCGTTGTATTCTTCAAAAGATGATGCGTTATCGATAACTATTATTTCGTAGGTAAGGTTTTTCGGCGTTTGTTTAATAATCGAAAGAACACAATTAAAGGTCAAAACCGATGTATTGTAGTTTATTATGACAACAGAT
>NZ_DQDX01000116.1:3011-6768 GCF_003525665.1 Flavobacterium sp. | reverse complement strand
CATGAAAATAAATGTTGGACTATTGGTTTCATACGATTACCAATTTCTTAAACAATCGCTACCTTTGATTTATAAAGATTCTGATCGAATTGTTTTAGCACTTGATGAAAACTATAACACTTGGAGCGGAAATAAGTTTGAGATTGATGACGAATTTTTTACTTGGATAAAAAAATTTGATACCGAAAATAAAATTGAATTTTACAGAGATGATTTTTATGATCCAAATCTTACTGCTATTCAAAATGAGACGCGTGAAAGAACTATGCTTTCAAACTATTTTGGAGCAGGAACTTGGTATATTCAAATAGATTCTGATGAGAATTTTGTGAATTTTAGTTCCTTTGTGGCAGCTCTTAGAAGTAAGTCACATTACTTGGTAAATCCTGAAAAAAATAAAGTGCAGATTTGTCTGTTTTTTGTTAATTTATTTAAGAAAGTAGACGGTGGCTATCTTTATGTAGCTAATCCACTGGAACCTTTTACTTGTGCAACTAATTATATTGATTATAAAACAGCACGAGTTACATACGCCAGAAAAGTTTATCTTCCTTTTTTTGTAGTTCATAATACTTGGGCTAGAGAAGAATCAGAAATTTACTTTAAACTTAAAAATTGGGGTCATAATAATGATTTTGATGTAGACAAGTATTTTAATTTTTGGAAGAATGTAACCAAATCTAACTATAAAGATTTCACGAATGTGCATCCGGTTGAAGGTAAAAAATGGAAAAAACTTGAATTTTGCCCAGGAAATAATTTAACAGAGGTTATTGATTATTTTAAAACAACTAAACGAATTACTATTTCACCATTGTATATATTCGGAAAAAATAGTGCGCAAAAAATTAAGCATCTATAATTTAAATTATTTGATAATTTTGAATTTTTAATCTAACTAATAATAAACATTAATGCAGTTTTTAGTATTTTTATTTGCCTATCCCATTCTACTTTTGATTTCGATACTTCCATTTCGAATAATGTATTGGCTTTCAGACGCATTTTATGTTCTAACATACCGAATATTGAGGTATCGAAAAAAAACAGTTAGAGAGAATTTAGCATTAGCGCTTCCTCACTTAAGTACTTTTGAGCTTATCATCATAGAAAAAAAATTCTACAGACATATGTGCGATATGTTTTTAGAAATGATTAAAACAATGTCTATATCCACCAAAGAAATAGAAAAGAGATTTCGTTTTACTAATTTAGATTATTATTTAGAAATTGAAAAACAAGACAAAAGTATTGCCTTGATGACAGGTCATTATGCAAGTTACGAGTGGAGTATTTCAATGAACAATCACATAAATAACAAAGGATTTGCTATTTACAAAAAAATAAATAACAAGCACTTTGATAAATTAATTCACAAAATTAGATCAAAGTTCAAAGCGCAACTTTTAGATAGTAAAAACACTGCAAAGGTAGTAGAAGAAAATTATAATAATAAAATAAAGGCAATTTATGGTTTTGCCAGTGATCAATCACCGCAGGTTAAACCTAATATTTATTGGACTTATTTTTTAGGTATTGAAGTACCAGTACACACAGGAGCTGAAATGTTGTCTAAAAAATTTGATATGAATATGATGTTCATGAAAATTAAGAAGGTAAAACGAGGTTTTTATGAAGCAGAATTTGAATTACTTACAGACAATGCTTGTTCCATTCCCGATTATGAAATTACCGACTTGTTTCTTAGAAAACTAGAAGCGCAAATTTTTGAAGCTCCAGAATTTTATCTTTGGACTCATAAACGTTGGAAACATCGTGGTAAAAATAAAATAGTGATTTAATTTTTTAAAAATTACATTATATTTAGTTAGTATTGTACGATGCAATTATCAATAATTATTTCAACCTACAACTCTGAAGCTTTACTCTACAAAGTATTGCTAGGTTATTCTATTCAAAATTATACAGATTTTGAAGTAATTATTGCAGACGATGGTTCAACAGATGCCACAAAGCAAGTAGTTGCGTCTTTTGCAAATGCTTTTCGATACCCTATAAAGCATGTTTGGCAAGAAGATATTGGTTTTAGAAAATGCAAAATTTTGAATAAAGCAATAGTAGCGTCAGAAGCAGCGTATTTAATATTTTCCGATGGCGACTGTATTCCACGCCAAGATTTTGTTTACCAACATTATAAGCGTAGAGAAAAAGGTTATTTTTTGTCTGGCGGATATTATAAATTAACACCAGTAGTAACAAACTCAATAACAAGTAAAAGTATAGAAGTACAAGATTGCTTTAATGTGTTTTGGCTCATAAAAAACGGTTTAAAATTAAATTTTAAGATTACCAAATTAATAAGAAATAGATTTTTTTCATCTTTTATGAATTGGGTAACGCCCACAAAAGCTTCGTGGAATGGACATAATTCGTCTGGATTTAAAGAAGATTTGGTAGCAATTAATGGTTTTAATGAACTTTTAGCTTATGGTGGTGAAGATAGAGAGCTTGGTGAACGCCTTTCTAATTTAGGTTTAAACTCAAAACAAATTCGCTATTTAGCAGTCTGTATTCATCTTCATCACGAGCGAAAGTATGTGGACCTCGAAAAAATCAAGTTTAACTTAAAAATTAGAAACTATAACAAAAAGAATAAAATTATTAAAATTGAAAATGGTATTCGAAATTTAATTGAGTAATTACTTTTAATAAGTTGTAAAGTTTTGATTACAATAAATAATGATTATTTAATCTCGCTTTAATTTCGAATTTTCTAAGTGGTTGATATAAAATTTATCAAGTAGTTCTTTAAAAAAAGTTGGTTTAAATTCTAAGTACCATTTCTTATATTCATTTTGAATTTCCTTGGCAGATTTATGTAGATATATTTCAGGTTTATACTCAGATAAATGAACAGAGACATTATTGACGCCGTCTTCGAACGTTGCCCAACCTTTTTTATCTATCCAAGGAGAGAAAATTATAAAAGAAGGTTTTCTTAAAGATTTAGCCATATTTATTGCACCACCATCGTTACCAATTATTACATCGCATATGTTCATAATTGAAATAAATTCCCTTATTTTTTTACCTAAAACTGAAAAATATATTTTTTCTTGAGTTGCTGCCTTACAAAGGTTTTTCAGAGTTAGTGCCTCGGGTAGTTGACTGGGTATGTAATTAAAAAGTATATTCACATCATAATTTAGTGCTAGGTCATCTATTATTGATGCCATGAAATGTAGAGGATAAGTCTTATCTTCTGAACTTCCAAGAATGCTGACCATTACAGTTTTTTTGGAAGTGTCTATGTTGTGTTCTGCAAATAAGCTATTTGCAAAATCTGCTTCATCATCAGTTACATATATTTTAGGAAAGGTTTCAAGTTCAATCTTTAATTCTAAAGGATCTAAAAGTGATAACCGCTGTTCTATACATAAACCCAAGTTATTTGTTGGAATCTGTGATTTAAATACCAACTTATTAAAAATTAGTCCTCTAGATTTTTTGTCAAATGAAATTTTGGTAGGAGCTTTTGAAAATATAACTGGTAGAAAACTTTCAATTTTAGCATAAGCGTCAATGATTATATCATAATTTGCTTTTCTAATTTGCCATAAGAATTTCAGTAACTCCCATTTATTTTTTCGATGCTTTTCTTTAAATAAAATTAAATTATCTATCGATGTGTTTCCTTTTAGGACAGCAATGGTACTTTCATAAACTAAATAGTCAACAATTGCGTTTGGATATGCTTTTTTTAAATTATCACAAAGTAATGAAGTTATTAAAACAT
>NZ_DQDX01000116.1:0-2925 GCF_003525665.1 Flavobacterium sp. | reverse complement strand
GAAGTTATTAAAACATCACCAATCATTTTTTGCTGAATAACTAAAATTTTCATTGTCATTTTTTATATTGAGTTGCTCGCGGACTTATCCAAGTTTTATTTAGAATAGCATTCCAATAATAGGCTTTAAGGTTAAAGTAAATAAAATAGTTTACTTGTAATTTAGGAATAAACATAAATAATAATCCAATAATAGCCATAAATGCTTTTTGTATAGATAACGATAATACCAGCAATAACTGTATTATATATAGAATTATGCCTTTATAGTTTTCACTAAAGTAAACATGTTGTGAAATCAAAACCTCAGTTTTTGTAAGTGCTTTTGTCTTTATATTGATTCTTGAAGCGCCGCCATGTTTGTGCAATATAGAACAATCTGTAAGTAAGGCAATTGTTCCTCCACAATTTTTTATTCGTCTGCATATATCTACATCTTCAAAATAAAGCCAGTATTTTTCGTTCCATCCATTGCATTTTTTAAACCAATAATCACTCATAAAAATAACTGCTCCTGTTGTCCAGTCTGGATGTAGAATTTTATTTTCTGTACTAAATTGTCGATTTATTTTCTTTTTATTGATGATCTTGTAAACTATACGGAATGATCCAAAAAGCGTTAATAAACTGGGAAAAAATCTAATCTGGTTGTATTTTTTTCCTGATTCATTATATTGATTGCAGGTTACAATTCCAAAGTTAGGATTTTCTTTTGCTGATTGCCAAAGTTTTTCTAATGCATTTTGGTTTAATTCAGTGTCTGGATTTAAAAAAAATAGATATGTACCACTTGCTTTTGAGGCGCCGTAATTGCAACCATTTGAAAATCCATTATTTCCAGTATTTTCAAAAAACTTTACAGAAGAAAAATTTTCTTTAAATTCGATTATTTTCCCATCGTTAGAACAATTGTCCACTACAATAGTTTCTACCGTACAACTTTTGAGTTTTAAAGAATCAATACTTTCTAGCAATGCACTCAATGCATTCCAACTTTTATAATTAACTATTATTATAGAGATATCCATTTTAAACAGCTACGTCGTATTCTCTTAACGCGTCGTTTAAAGAAGTTTTTAAATCAGTTGAAGGTTTACGTTTTCCGATGATTAAAGCACATGGAACTTGAAAATCGCCAGCAGCAAATTTCTTAGTGTAACTTCCTGGAATTACTACAGAACGAGCTGGAACAAATCCTTTGTATTCAATAGGTTCATCACCAGTAACGTCAATAATTTTGGTAGAAGCAGTTAAACATACATTTGCTCCAAGAACAGCTTCTTTTTCTACACGAACACCTTCTACAACAATACATCTTGAACCGATAAATGCGCCATCTTCAATGATAACTGGTGCAGCTTGTAATGGTTCTAGAACACCACCAATTCCAACGCCGCCAGAAAGATGTACGTCTTTACCAATTTGAGCACAACTTCCTACAGTTGCCCAAGTATCGACCATTGTTCCTTCGTCTACATATGCACCAATATTTACATAACTTGGCATTAAAATTACACCTTTAGAAATGTAAGCACCATAGCGAGCAACAGCTGGTGGAACTACACGAATTCCTTTTTCAGCATAACCTGTTTTTAATAGCATTTTGTCGTGGTATTCAAAAATTCCTGATTCTAATGTTTCCATTTTTTGGATAGGAAAGTACATTACAACTGCTTTTTTCACCCATTCGTTTACTTGCCATCCAGAAGCTGTTGGTTCTGCAACACGCAAAGTTCCAGCATCAAGAAGTGCAATTACTTCTCTAATTGTTTTTAAAGTAGTTTCGTCTTTAAGCAATTCTCGGTTTTCCCAAGCTTTTTCTATTATTGATTGTATTTCTGTCATGGTTGTAAAATTTGAAAAGCAAAGATAAAATCTTTTTCTCGAGTACAAAGTTCCTCCTCCTTATTAGTTTGCTAAAAAATTATGTAACAAAAATAAATTGTTGTGTAACGCAGAAAATTAACATCTTATTAATTTTGTCCTCAGTAAGCACTAATTGCTACTACCCAAAAACATGAGAAAATTTTATTTTATTTTAGGAATTGCATTTTTAACTATTGTTAGTTGTAAAAACAAAGAAACATCTGAAACTGATGTTATGAATGATACCATCGTTAATCAAGATTCTACAATGGTTGTGAATGAAACTGAAGTAGTAGATAGTACAGCTGTAGATTCATCGGATGTAGATTTATTAAACAAAATGTCAACATCAACTACCAATTCTTCTACTGATCCTTCTGAAGGTAAATATGCATTAGCTGAAACAAAATGGAAATTAGTTGAACTTAACGGAAAAGCAGTAAAAAGTGCAACAAACAAAGATTATTTTATCAATTTAGATTCTAAATCGGGTAAATTTGCTGCTTATGCAGGTTGTAATAATTTTTCTGGAACTTTTGTAATGAAAGCGGCTAATAAATTGGCTTTTTCTAAAATTGCTGGAACTAAAATGGCATGTCCAAATATGAGTTTTGAAAGTAACTTCATTACAACTATTGAAAAAACAGATAATTATATGATTGAAGATAACGTGTTGCATTTACATAAAGGTAAATCAATGTTAGCAAAATTTGAGTCAATTAAATAAATTGATTTTTATTTTCACATAAAAAGTAATAAAAGGTATTCCGTTAAAGAATACCTTTTTTATTTTATTAAAATTTGAAAAATACTATTCGAATTATTCAATATCTTATATTTGTATAAAAATTAGAAAATGCCTAGAATTTTATCAATTGGTTTAAAAGAATTTACATTAGAATAAAGTTAGATATAAAATGATTGAAAAGTATATAATAAATTACAGTAACCTTACTAACATTGAAAAATATAAAACTACAAAAGTATTTTTTTATAGTTTTCTGATAGTACTTTTTATTTATTTTCTTCTAGATATTTATTATTTCAAATTCCTAAAAGA
>NZ_DQDX01000221.1:4205-4868 GCF_003525665.1 Flavobacterium sp. | reverse complement strand
GTGCAAACAGGATTAATGAAATAAAAACCAATTCTAATGAAAGCGATATTAAACTTAAAATAGGTCCATTATGGTATAGTAATGAATCTGAAATAGATTTTGTTTACGGTGTGAATACAATTGAACCTGAAAAAGATTTTATTACTGAATTTCATTTCAATTTTGGTGGCAAAACTTCATGCGAGTCAAGAAAAATTACTTCAAGCATTGATTTTAGTTTAAATGAAAATCTAATTTTATCAGATTCTATAAATAAACTTTTACCTGCAACAAAAGAAATAATAAATAGAGTTAAAAACAAGACAAATGTAGATTTTGAATTTAAGAATCCAAATCCAGGAATTTTGGTCTTTACTATTGAAAAAGTGAATCTTAAACCAAATGGAAAGAGAAGTGAAATTTTTTTTAAACTAAAAACTGAATGTAATGAAAATTTAAAATTACCAATCAATCTCATAAAATATAATGTCAAAAATATTGAAAAATTATACGAGAATTACATTATTTCTGAATTATCAAAACAAAACGAAAATAAACTGGTAAATAAAAAAGTAATTTTTAGTTTTAATGAGACTATAAAAAGTGGAAATTATTTAATTGATTTCGTTGACCAAAACAATATGCTTATATTGACTTATAACAAAAAATCAAATGAATATTTAA
>NZ_DQDX01000221.1:1526-4089 GCF_003525665.1 Flavobacterium sp. | reverse complement strand
ACATAAAAGAGGTTGTAAGCAATATTTTATTTACCTTAAATACAAATTATACAAAAGAAAATCACACAAACTTATAATACCGAGCACCAACCAACACCGGATTTTCTTTCTCGATAAAATCTAATACAAATTCGTTTTTTGGTTGTAAAACCGAGTGATTTCTTTCTTTTTTGTGAAGTGAAATGTAGGTTCCAAAATCTATTTCTGTGCTGTTATTTAATGTTTCAAAAAGATTTACTTTTTCTATTGCTGATTTCCAATTTTCTTCCACTTGTGCTTCGAAGACTTTTGATTTTGAGCCACTTCCGTAAGCGATGAAACCGAATTTTTTGTCTTGGATTTCGTTTTCGTTTTGGAAGTGATAACATAAAGTAGATAATAATCCTAAGAAGATAGAACCTGTGTACATGTTTCCAATTTGTCCTGAGGCAATTTCTGATGGGAAAATGGTTTTGTTTACAAACGCTAGATAGTCTTCACTTTTAGAAATTGTTTTTATATCTTCGGTTAGATTATTTTCTTTGGCATAAATTTCTACAAATGTTCTTCGTGCCTGAAAACAATAGGGTAGATGCATTAAAATATTTTCCCAGTTATTGAATAGAGTGCCGCTTTGATTGGTTATTTCTTTGTAATGAAAATAGGCTTCTGTAATTCGGTTGATATAACATTGATTAGAATATTGTCCGTCAAAAACTGGTTGTTCTTTGTAGAAAGCGATTTCGTTTTCTAGAATTCCAAACCATTCGGGATTGTCGGTTGTGTTTAAAATTTCGTTTTTAGAAACGTAACGTCTTGGTTTGAAAAAATCGAAAACTCCCTGTGAGGAAACACCAACTTCTTGAGAAAACGATAAAATTTTTGGATTTGCCGTAATCAATAATGCGATTGCGCCTGCGCCTTGTGTGTATTCGCCAGTAGAATTTAAATCGTATTTGGCGTTGTCGGTGGCAACTACAATTGCTTTTTTGGTAGGATTTAATCGGATGAAATCTAAGGTTGTTTGTAAGGCATCTACTGCGCCAATACAAGCAAAAGTCATGTCTAAAGTATCGCAATAACGTAAAGTTCCTTCGCCCAATTGTTGTTCTAAAAGTGCAGAAACATAAGAAGCAATTGGTTTGGAAGAATCGACGCTACTTTCTGTTCCAACATAAATTCTAGCAATTTCTGATGGATTTATATTTTCTTGTTGGATGAGTTTGTAAACGGCATTGGCTGCAAAAGTCACTACATCTTGATGCACATCGGGAAAACTCATTTTGTGTAAACCTAAACCTTTTATGAGCTTTTCGGGTTCTATGTTTCTGTTTTCGGCAAGAACTTTTATTGGTAAATGTAGTTTTGGGATGTCAAATGCGATGCTATCAATTCCGACTTTCATAGGATTATTTGTTGGATTAGTTGAGCAAATTTATCAATTGGATTTGCAAAAAGCGTTCAACATTTTATAAAAATGAAAGACTTTGCTTCGATTTGTGAATGTGATAAAAAACGTCTTGTTTTATTTTGTTATTGTTAATTTTCTAGACGTTTTTAGCCCAGATAGCAGTGGAAAGCAAAATGCTGTAAAAGGACAATTTTGCATAAAAAAAAGAGCGACTAAAAGAAGCTCCTTTTTTTTATAGCAAAATGTTGTTTTAAAGTGTTTTCTTGTAACGAATAGCTGGATTGGCTTCTAATTTAGCAATGCAGAAAAGGTATCGCCTTGTTTAATGTCGCCTGTTTGGAATCCTTTTTTGAACCAGTAAATACGTTGCTCCGAAGTTCCGTGAGTGAAGGTATCTGGTTGTACGTGCCCTTGCATTTTGCTTTGAATGGCGTCGTCACCAACGGCATGGGCAGCACTTAAAGCTTCTTCGATATCGCCTTCTTCTAGGTATTGTTTGTTGTAATGGGCCCAAACTCCGGCGTAGAAATCAGCTTGCAATTCTAGGCAAACGGATAATTTATTGGCTTCGGCTTTGCTTTTATTTTGTTGCAATTGACGTACTTTTCCAGAAGTTCCAGTGATGGTTTGAATGTGATGACCAACTTCGTGAGCGATTACGTAGGCAATGGCAAAGTCGCCGCCTTTGGCTCCGAAACGCGTTTTTAGTTCTTCAAAAAAGCGTAAATCCATGTAGACTTTTTTATCGCCAGGACAATAAAACGGACCAGATGCTGATGTTGCGCTTCCGCAGGCAGTTTCTACCGCGTCTGAAAATAACACCATTTTTGGTTGCTCATAATCCATATTGTTTTCTTGAAATATTTTGTCCCAGGTTACTTCATTATCTCGGAAAATTGTTTTTGTGAATTTTCCAATTTCTACTTCTTCTGGAGTTAGTGCTCTTTGTTCTCCTGTTTGTTCTGTTTGTTGGCCTTGGTTTATTTGTTCTAAAACGGGTGTCAACATTTTGGCATTTTCTCCGCCAAAAAGATTTAGTAGTAAAATAACAATTCCTATTATTCCACCACCAACTACAGCTTTACCGCCTCCAGACATACCTCTTCTGTCTTCAACGTTGTCACTTTCTTCTCTACCTTTCCATTTCATTTTGAATAGTTTTTAAAGTTTTGT
>NZ_DQDX01000221.1:0-1472 GCF_003525665.1 Flavobacterium sp. | reverse complement strand
TTTTGAGATTAATGTTTCTAATGCTTCTTTAATTATTGGTTTTGAGGCATAATCATTCATTCCCACTTCTAGACATTTTTCCTTCTCACCAATAACTGTGCCAGCGGTTAAGGCAATAATTGGAATGTGTTGTCCTTTGAGAGTTTTTCTAATTTCTTGAGTTGCTTCGTAGCCGTTCATGATTGGCATTTGAACGTCCATTAGAATTATATCTGGATTAAGAACTTCAAATTTTTCTACTGCTTCTTGACCGTTTATGGCTTCGAAAACGGTTCCGTTTGGAATGATTTGTTTGATAAGCGTTTTGGCTAAGAGCATGTTTATTTTGTTGTCTTCAACAATCAAAATTTTATAATTTTCTTGACCGTAATCAAACTTTGTTCTTGGATTGATTATTACGTCTGTGTTTTCAATTTCTTCACTTGTTATATCATTAGAAGTTTTTAAAATTACATCAAAATAAAAATCACTTCCAACGCCATACTGACTTTGTAGATTCAGTTTGCTATCCATCAACGAAAGTAGCTGATTGGAGATTGAAAGTCCGAGTCCAGTTCCACCAAATCGTCTTGTTGTAGAATTATCGCCTTGAGAAAAGGCGTTGAATATTTGTTCTTGATAATCTTTTTTAATGCCAATTCCGGTATCTTTTACAGAAAAACGAATCTTTGTTTTATTTAAATTAATGCTTTCAATAGTAGATATAGAAAGCATTACACTACCACGTTCTGTGAACTTTATAGCATTCCCAAGAAGATTAATTAGAATTTGTTTTAATCGTACGCTATCGGTCCAAACGTATTTTGGGACGTCATTATTTATAGTAAACTGTAAATTAATTTTCTTGAGATTTGAATCAAATTTCACCAATTCAATTACTTGTTGAATCAATTCGGATAAGTCGTATTTTTTTACATACAATTCAAGTTTGCCCGATTCTATTTTGGAAAAATCTAGAATATCATTGATAATTCCCATTAGTGAATGTGCCGATTCATTGATGGTGCTCATGTAATTTTTTTGGATGGCTCCTAATTCGGTGTTTTTTAGTAAGTCAGAAAATCCGATAATTCCGTTTAATGGCGTTCTAATTTCGTGACTCATGTTGGCAAGAAATTCTGATTTGGCTTTACTTGCTGCTTCCGCATATTCTTTGGCTTTTATGGCATTTTCAGCTTCAACACGTTGCGTGATATCTATTATAATTCCAACAATGTTTTCTATTTCTCCATTTTTAAGAATTGGTTCGCCAAATTCTTCTATCCATTTACAGATTCCATTTTTAGTTACTATTCTATAGATTAGGTGAAATTTACGTTTATTGATTTCAAGTTCATCTGCTTTTTCAAGGATTGATTGTAAATCATCTGGATGAACTAAGTCTATAAAAAATCTTTTATTTTCAATAAAATCAGATTTTGGATAGCCAGTTAGGTTTTCTATTTCGTCATTAAATATAATTTTGACCATTT
>NZ_DQDX01000059.1:6324-9450 GCF_003525665.1 Flavobacterium sp. | reverse complement strand
AATTTATTTCGACTAAAATTATCAACTTTTTTTGGTAATAAATTATTTGAAAAAAAAGTGGTCAATAATTGCACGTTATATCTTTTTATTTATTTTTACAAAATGAACATACGAGGAAAATTAATTATAATTGGTGGAGCTGTTGACAAGGGCAGTTTTACTGAAACGAATTTGGACAGAAATGCTCCAAAGAACTTGAATTTTTTTGAAGAAGGAATCTTAAAAAGAGTCATAAAAGAATCAAAACTTAAGGAATTATCTAGAATTGAAGTAATTACAACCGCTTCTAAAATCCCAAAAGAAATTGGGCCAGAATACGTTAAGGCTTTAAATTATCTGGGTGCAAATAATGTAGATATTTTGGACATTGTACGTCGTGAACAAGCAATGGATCCTGAAGTTTTAGCACGTTTACGAGCTGCAGATGTAGTGATGTTTACTGGTGGCGATCAATTGCGATTGACTTCTATTTTAGGCGGAACACAATTTGATGATATTCTACGAGAAAAATACATAAATGAAGATTTCATATATGCAGGAACTTCGGCTGGTGCAGCTGCGGCTTCTAGTAGCATGATTTATCAAGGAAGTAGTAGTGAAGCTTTGTTGAAAGGCGAAGTAAAAATTACATCTGGATTAGGATTAATTGATGGTGTAATCATCGATACCCATTTTGTGCAACGCGGACGCATTGGTAGACTTTTTCAAGCGGTTGTAGGAAACCCCAAAGTTCTCGGAATTGGACTTGGAGAAGACACAGGTTTGTTAATCACAAATGGTCGTCAGATGGAAGCAATTGGTTCGGGACTTGTTATTTTAGTTGATGGTCGTGAAGTGAAAGACACGAATTTAACTCAAGTAGAATTAGGTCAGCCAATTTCGATTAATCATTTAGTTACACACGTAATGAGTAAGAATGATACGTTTGATTTGGATACTTTTAAAATGACTATTAAATCGTCACAATACGTTTAAAATAAGTTTGTTGTTTATAGTTTATAGTTACGCGTTAACTACAAACTATAAACCACTAACCACAAACTACAAACAATGAAAATAATAATTCACGGCGGTTTTTTCTCAGAATCCTCTACCAATCACGAAACCAAGGTTGCTAAACAAGAAGCATTATTGCGAATTGTAAAAGATTCGTATGCTTATTTGCAAACGCATTCTGCTGTTGAAACAGTTGTTTATGCAGTTTCATTATTGGAAGATGATGCATTGTTTAATGCAGGAATTGGTTCTCAGATTCAAAGTGATGGCAAAATTAGAATGAGTGCTTCTTTGATGGATGGAACAACACAAAAGTTTAGTGGTGTCATTAATATTGAAGAAGTTAAAAATCCGATACAAGTTGCTTTAGAATTGATGAAAGTTGATGATAGAGTCTTGGGTGGAAGTGGAGCAACCGATTTTGCAAGACAACACGGATTTGAAATATTTTCTACAGAAATTCCACAGCGAAGAGCCGAATATGAAGCGAAATTAGCTGCAACCGGAACTGGAACTGTAGGATGCGTAGCATTAGATAAAAACGGAAATCTCGCTGCTGCAACTTCTACTGGCGGAAAAGGATTTGAAATTCCAGGAAGAATATCTGATAGCGCTACCGTTGCTGGAAACTATGTGAATGAGTTTTGTGGTGTAAGTTTAACTGGAGTAGGCGAGGACATTGTAAGTAATGCGACCGCTGCTAAAATTGTAACTCGTGTCACAGATGGATTCCCATTAGACAAAGCGTTCGAAAAAACCTTTACAGAATTGAAGCCTTATGATGGTTTTGCAGGTGCAATTGCCATTGATAAAGACGGAAACATGTTTCACCAAGATTCGCACCCAAGTATGGTTTTTGCGAGTTTTGACGGTGAGAATGAAAAAGTTTTTGGTTAGGTTGTTTATTGAAAATAGTTGTTCTAATATAGCCCTGATTGAAGCGGCATCTCCCGATTTTTCATCGGGAATATAGCGAAAAGCAGTACAGGTGTTGATTGAAAGATTGGCGTCTGCTTTTAAAACAAAAAAAATCCCAATCTTTCGACTGGGATTTTCTTTATGTAAGTAAGTTAAACTGGTTGTACAAACGTTTTTTATTTTACTTTATTCACAACAGCTTTGAAAGCTTCTGGGTGATTCATTGCTAAATCTGCTAATACTTTACGGTTCAATTCGATTCCGTTTTTCTTAACTAATCCCATGAATTGAGAGTAACTTAATCCTTCTAATCTAGCACCAGCGTTGATACGCATAATCCATAGAGCACGGAAGTTTCTCTTGTTTTGTTTTCTATCGCGATAAGCATAAACCATCGCTTTTTCAACTGCGTTTTTAGCAACAGTCCAAACGTTTTTACGACGACCAAAGAAACCTTTGGCTTGCTTCATTATCTTTTTTCTTCTTGCTCTTTTAGCAACTGAATTTACTGATCTTGGCATAATTTTCTTGTGTTTTTGTAGCAGGCGTTCCGAATTTAATCAAGGAAACTTGAGGC
Source organism: Flavobacterium sp. (assembly GCF_003525665.1). GTDB lineage: Bacteria > Bacteroidota > Bacteroidia > Flavobacteriales > Flavobacteriaceae > Flavobacterium. The sequence continues at coordinate 6,959 of NZ_DQDX01000059.1, read as the reverse complement.
CATACTCCAAGGTTATTTAAATTGTTTTTAACCTAAAGAATTATTTTTTTAAGATTTAAGTCTTAATACTTAATACTCAAATCTTAATACTAATTAAATAATTGCAAGAATATCGTCTTCTCTCATTATTAAATAATCTTTCCCATCAAGCTTTAAATCGGTTCCTGCATATTTGCCATAAAGAACGGTGTCACCAACTTTTACTGTCATTGGTTCGTCTTTTTTACCATTTCCTACAGCAAGTACAGTTCCTTTTTGTGGTTTTTCTTTAGCTGTATCGGGAATTATAATTCCAGAAGCAGTTTGTGTTTCGGCTGCTGCTGGTTCCACAATTACGCGGTCTGAAAGCGGTTTAATGTTTAATGCCATAATGTGTATATTTTATAAATTATTAAAATTTAATTGTTGCTTTTGGTTAGTCAGAAATTGTGCCAATTGACCAATACTGACATATTTTCAGCGAAGGTAAGAAAAGTTGACAAAAGGGTAAAAGGATTGTCTAATATCCCGAAGTTTCGGGACTGACTGAAATGGTATCCTTTTTCTTTTTAGAAAAAGATATAATGAAAGTTGTCCTTCGACAGGCTCAGGATGACAGGATTGCAAAAATGCGCAATCCCGAAGCTTCGGGAATT
>NZ_DQDX01000059.1:5522-6240 GCF_003525665.1 Flavobacterium sp. | reverse complement strand
TTCGGGAATTCGCTTCTAATAATTCAAAAAAAAAGTCCCGATTAAATCGAGACTTTCTGTATAGAAATTATTTTTTTTCTGTTGTTGGCGGCGGTGGCGGAGCAGTTTCTGTTGTAGTAGTTGCTGCTGGTTGAGCCGTTGTAGTTGTAGCTGCGTCAGTTTTTGGTGTTGTTGGCGCTGGTGCTGATGTTGCTGGTGCATCTTCAATCACTTTAGAACCTGTATCGCTTAATGCTCCTGTGAAACTTAGGCTAGAAAGTAGTACTAAAACAATTAATGAAGTTGCTAAAACCCATGTGCTTTTGTCTAAAAAGTCGGTAGTTTTTTGAACTCCACCAAGCATTTGTGAACCTCCAATTGATGAAGATAAACCTCCACCTTTAGGATTTTGAACCATTATTACTACGATTAATAAGAAACAAACGATTGTTATTAATACTAGAAAGATTGAAAATGTACTCATTGTTTTAACTATTATTATTTTGTTGTAATTTTTTTATATCTAAAATTCGGTCTGCAAAGAAACTACTTTTTTCTGGATATTTCAAAATTAATATTTCATATGCTTGAATTGCTTTAGTATATTTCTTTTGCTCCAAATAAACTCGTGCCAAAGTTTCGGTCATGAGGTACGATTTATCCTCGATAACTGGCTGAACTGTGAAGGATGAATTCTCTTTTTTTATAGGTGGAATTTTAGGATTATTCTCTATAAATT
>NZ_DQDX01000059.1:4277-5485 GCF_003525665.1 Flavobacterium sp. | reverse complement strand
AATAAATTTATCGATAATTTCGAGTTTTTTCTTTTTGGCAAGTATTTCTTCTGATGGGGTTTCTTTTCTTTCAATAGGATTTAATCTAGAAAGTTGAAGCCATTCTTGAAAAGAGTGTTTCTCGTTTACAGTAAATTCTAATGGAATACCTAAGTCTAATTTCTTTTCGAAAACTAAATCGTGCGGATTGGCTTGCGTAATAGAAGAAAGAATAGATTGTTCTACCGAATTTGCTTCTTGTATTGGTTTTGAAACTTCAACAATTTCGCTTCCAATGACATCGATGTCAAGTAATTCGGCTATTTTTTGGTCGTACAAACCATTTTGAACGGTTACAAAACTATCGGAAGTTATAAAATCGAATAAAATACTTCTATCTGTAGTGAATGCTGCAGCAACTTTTAAAGCATAATTATATTTGAAACTATCCTGATTATACAAATGCTTTAATCGTAAAACACGAGCACTTTGAAAATACGGAAATTCTTCCATAATTTTTTCCAATTCGGTGCTGTGACGCTCGTTGATGGCATCGGGTTTATTGATTAAATAAGTGTAGTCGGTTAAGTTCAAGTTTATTATTGTTCAGTGTTCAGTGTTCGGTGTTCAGATTGCGGTTGTAAATTTACGTTTATAACTGCCAACTGTTACTGAATACTGCCAACTATTTTGTTACCATTTTGCAAGTGATTCATTAAAAACGTCTTGTGTAATTCTTTCAAAAATCACGTCTAAAGCGCTTGATAATTGTGCTCCAACAAGTTGTGTGTTTCCATCATAATCAAAGAAAAAAGAGAATTTTTTACTAAAATCGTCTGCTTCTTTATTTTTATTTGTGAAACGAACCATAACTCCAACGGTTAATCTGTTTTGCGCTGCACGTTGATCAGCAGTTGCCGTCATTGGCGTAATTCGGTATTCTACAATTTCGCCTTCGTACATCAAATCTGCTCCAGAAGTTACCAAGTTTAAATTGGTTTGATTCTGAATGATGTCTTGTAATTCTAGGGTGAAAGTTCGTTCAATTCCGGGCTCAATTAACTCTGCAGTGTTTTGGAAATAATTTACTTGAAACGTTTTGGCATCAATTTTTCCAGTTCCAGTGAAATTATACGGACCGCAACCGCTAAAAGTTGTTGCGATTATTAGGATTAAAATATATTTTATGACTTTATTCATTTTGAGAAATTCCAATTAATTTTCAAATA
>NZ_DQDX01000059.1:570-4071 GCF_003525665.1 Flavobacterium sp. | reverse complement strand
TATAGAAATTTTGTGTTTTATGATTTGAGTTTTGGCTTTTATTTATGTTATAAATCGTATTGCTTGATTTTTCTATATAAGGTACGTTCCGAAATTCCTAGTTCATCTGCAGCTGCTTTTCGCTTGCCTTTGTTGCGTTCCAATGATTTTTTAATGAGTTCAATTTCTTTGGCTTCCAACTTTAAAGTTTCTTCTTCTTCAATGGTTTCAGCAAAAAGATAGTTGTCGTTATCATCATCTTCATCATCAAATTCTTCTTGTTCCACTTCATTTGTTACCGGAATAACTTCGGTGGTTCTCGTTGGTTCTTCGAAAAAAGTTTCTTCATTGGATTTACCGTAAACTTTCTGAATCAAATTCGGATTGATGTCTTGCGCTTTTGCTCCGTTTTTCATCAATTCTAAAGTCAATTTTTTTAAATCGTTCAAATCACTTTTCATGTCAAAAAGCACTTTGTACAAAATATCTCGTTCGGTAGAGAAATCATTCTCCGATTTTTTTCCACCAATAACACTCGGCAACTGACTTCCTTCTTGCGGCAAATACGACATTAAAGTTTGTAAAGAAATATCTCTTTTGGTTTCTAAAACTGATATTTGTTCGGCAGAATTTCGCAACTGACGGATATTTCCGCTCCAGCGATAACTTATAAGGTATTTTACAGCATCATCATCTAGTTTGATTGCGGGCATTTTGTATTTGTGAGCAAAATCAGACGCAAATTTTCTAAACAATAAATGAATATCATCTTTTCTTTCACGCAACGGCGGAAGTCCGATTTCTACAGTACTTAATCGATAATATAAATCTTCACGAAACTTTCCTTTTTCGATAGCATCAAACATGTTTACGTTGGTTGCGGCCACAATTCGAACATTAGTCTTTTGAACTTGTGATGAACCGACTTTGATAAATTCGCCATTTTCCAAAACACGAAGCAATCGCACTTGCGTTGTCAATGGCAATTCACCAACTTCATCAAGAAAAATAGTTCCACCATCGGCAACTTCAAAATAACCTTCACGTGTTCCAGTCGCGCCAGTGAACGAACCTTTCTCGTGTCCGAATAACTCACTGTCAATTGTTCCTTCAGGAATAGCACCACAGTTTACAGCAATGTATTTTCCGTGTTTTCTGTGTGAAAGTGAATGTATTATTTTTGGGATACTTTCTTTTCCAACACCACTTTCTCCAACTACCAACACCGAAATATCAGTAGGAGCAACCTGAATGGCTTTTTCTACGGCACGATTGAGCTTAGGATCGTTTCCTATAATTTCAAATCGTTGTTTTATTGATTGTATTGTTTCCATATTTTTAGCCACGAATTGTACTCATTTTGAATGAGCTTATTTTTTTTAGCCACGAATTACACGAATTGTCACTAATTTTATTTTCATCTTAATTATTTCACGAATTTTATAGTACAACTCTTTTATGCTGTAATGATTTATTTGAAAAGTTTGCTAGAATTCCTAGTCCACTTTTTGTAATATTCATGTAGTTTAATGTTTGTACAATGTTATCGTCTACTAATAATTTTGTTGCTTTTACTTCTAAAATAATTTCATCGTAAACTACAAAGTCTGCATAAAATCTTTTTTTTAAAGTATGACCTTTATATTCAATTATAAATTCTTTTTCTCTTTCGAATGGAATGTTATGATTGGTGAATTCAATTTCTAATGCTTCTTTATAAACTGCTTCCAAAAGTCCGCCACCGAGGATTCTATGAACTTCCATACACAATCCAATTACTTTATAATATTCTTCCTGCTTATATAATTCCATAATATTCTTTTTTAAAATTTGTGAAATGTTCACTTCAAACTAATTCGTGAAAATTCGTGAAATTCGTGGCTAAAACTTTTTAATTCATATCGGAATACCCAACTGCAACACCTTTCAAAGTACCACTAGTGCAACTTTCAATTTTCACGTTCACAAAGTCACCAATTTTATAATTCTCCTTTGGAAAAACCACCGTAATACTTTGTGAATTTCTACCAGAAAACTCTTCTTTTGATTTTTTAGATAATTTTTCGATTAAAACTTCAACTGTTTTACCAATAAATTCTTCACTTCGTTGCCAAGCATGCTTTTGTTGTAAATCAACAATTTCTTGTAAACGTCTGGCTTTGGTTTCTTCTGGAACGTCGTCTTCCATTTTTCTTCCTGCTAATGTTCCTGGTCGTTCAGAATATGAATACATATATCCAAAACTATATTTTACATATTCCATTAAAGATAATGTATCTTGATGATCTTCTTCGGTTTCTGTCGGAAAACCAGCAATCATATCTTGAGAAATCGAACTTTCAGGAATTATAGTTTTAATCTTATCAATCAATGTCATGTATTCTTCACGCGTATGCAAACGATTCATTTCTTTCAAAATCCTGTTACTTCCCGATTGAACCGGCAAGTGAATGTGTTTACAAATATTTGGATATTTCGCAATAACATGCAAAACACTTTCGTGCATATCTTGAGGATTCGAAGTAGAAAAACGAATACGCATCTTAGGAAAAGCAACAGCAACCATTTCCAATAAATTATCAAAATCTACCGAAGTCGCTTTTTGCATTTCACTGGCATTCACAAAATCTTTTTTCAGTCCGCCACCATACCAAAGGTAACTATCAACATTCTGTCCAAGTAACGTAATTTCCTTAAAACCTTTGTCCCACAAATCTTGAATTTCAGCCATAATACTCTGTGGTTCACGACTACGTTCACGACCACGAGTAAACGGCACAACGCAAAACGTACACATATTATCACAACCACGCGTTATAGAAACTAACGCTGTAATTCCGTTGCTCATTAATCGCACTGGCGAAATATCTCCGTAGGTTTCTTCTTTTGATAAAATTACATTTATAGCATCACGACCTTCTTCAACTTCGGCAAGTAAATTGGGTAAATCCTTGTAAGCATCAGGTCCAACAACCATATCTACAATTTTCTCTTCGTCTAGAAATTTCTCTTTCAAACGTTCTGCCATACAACCCAAAACCCCAACTTTCATTGACGGATTGGTTCTTTTCACAGCATTGTATTTCTCCAAACGCTTTCTAATAGTTTGCTCTGCTTTATCACGAATAGAACAAGTGTTTACCAAAACCAAATCGGCTTCTTCCAAAACCTGAGTAGTATTGTAACCATTATTAGACAAGATGGAAGCCACAATTTCGCTATCAGAAAAATTCATAGCGCAACCATAACTTTCTATATAAAGTTTCTTCGTATTTTCTATTTTCGTATCAAGAACTAGACTTTGTCCTTGCAATTGTTCATCAATTTCCTTTTCCATACTTTATTATTGTCATTCCGAAACTTCGGAATCTGGACTACAAAGATAATACTAAATTATAAAATCTGACAAGATGGCAGTTTTGTTTTAACTTTTTTTTATTAGAAGCTATTCCAGCTTTCCGTTGCAAGTCCTCACAAAAAAAGTAAAGTTTCTAAAGTTTTAAAAAGAGCTTCCGTTGGTCG
>NZ_DQDX01000059.1:0-450 GCF_003525665.1 Flavobacterium sp. | reverse complement strand
GCTTCCGTTGGTCGCTTTTTTAAAACAAGAAACTTTTACTTTTTTTGCTCCGGGCTTTACACTGCAATCTGGGCTAGGGCAATCTGCTACTTACCAATATATTCATAAAAATCCAATTTTATAATTTCCCAGGTTTTCCCCAATAAGCAAATGGGTTCAAAATCGGTATCGGCTAAATCAAAACTCACCAATTGTTTTTTAATTTTAGTAAAATCATCATTATATGGATAACGTTTTTTGAATAAATCTATCATTTCATCAAGACTCATTTTATCGAGGTAATAATGCAAATCCCAAAAATCTTTTTTTCTTCCGCCACGCAAAATTACATCAAGTTTCATGGCAATTATTTCGTTCGAAGTTGCCATTCTTATGTTTTCTAAAATAATTGGATTTTCAATAAATTCATCTGTGTAATATAAATCTATTTTGACACAGTCAGTTATAGAA
>NZ_DQDX01000020.1:5568-7532 GCF_003525665.1 Flavobacterium sp. | reverse complement strand
CTGGAACTGGTGTATTGTTTACGGTAACTAAGAAGTCACCTTCTGACGTACAATTTGGTGTAGTACCTGTTTGCGCAAAAACGTAAATTACTTGTGTTGTTGTAATTGTTGCGCCAGCTAGCAAAGTTGTTCCGCCTCCATTTGGTAAGGTATGATACGAACTTCCTGCTGGTAATGCTGGTAAAATATAACTATTACAAACCGTAACATCTGCCGGATTTGGTGTAGCTGGTGTAAGATTTATTGTTATTGTAAAATCACCTTCGGCGGTACAATTTGGAACCGTACCCGATTGTGCAAAAATATAAATCGTTTGATTCGTAGTAATTATTGTTCCTGCTGGAATTTGCGTCGCTGGACTTCCACCAGCTGCCGAATGATACGATTGTCCTGCTGGCAATACTGGTAAAACATAACTATCACAAGCCGTTACATCTGCCGGATTTGGTGTAACTGGTGCTGTATTTACCGTTAGAGCAAAATCACCTTCTGAACTACACGATGGTGTACCAGATGATTGCGAAACTACATAAACTACTTGTGAGGTTGTAAGAACTGTTCCAACTGGCAATAAAGTTGCAGTTGCGCCACCTGAAGCCGAATGATAAGTACTACCCGCCGGTAATGCTGGTAAAGTATAGCTTCCGCAAACGGTTACGTCTGATGGGTTGGGTGGCGTACCTGTTATTATTGTTACGACAAAATCGCCTTCGGATGTACAACCAGCTAATGCAGATTGTGAAAAGACATAAATAGTTTGTGAAGTATTTATTACAGTACCTGCGGCAATTTGTGTTAACGGACTTCCTCCAGAGGCAGTATGATACGTTTCATTAGATGCTAATGCAGGTAAAGTATAACTATTACAAGCTGTAACATCAGCTGGATTAGGTGGTGTTGGTGCCGTTGTTAGAAATAATTGAAATGATGTTGTTGTAACGCATGAAGTATTATCATCTTCTATACTAACGAAAATTGTTTCTCCATTTGTACCAGGATAATTTGTCGTGTTAGGAATTGTTGTACCACCAGTTCCATCTTGTGCTGCTAAAAGCGTGTTGTGATAAGAAATTGTATAACCTGATAATCCATTGAGAACTACAGGTGTATTAACATTTAAATTAAAAAGAGGATTGGTAATACATTGTGTCAAATTATTAGGAGTTCCAGTAGCAGGAGCTGCAGGAATAGTTACCGTAGCACTTGCTGTTGCGTTAGGATTACAACCAGGTTTATTAACTACAACAGTATAAGTTCCAGGAACTGAAACCGTAATGCTTTGCACATTTCCTGGATTAACAAAACCCGCAGCAGTTGAAGACCAAACATAAGATGTAGCATTACTTATGTTAGCAGCTAAAATTGTTGTGGTACCAGGACAAACATCCACATCTGTACCGATCGAAAGCGCACAAGCTGTACTACAATCTAATGCATTGGGGTTTGCGGTAAAAATACCTCCAGTAAAATTTAAAGTAAAACCATTATTAGTTGCCGAGAAGTTGTTTACCAACAACATGTACGTTTGTCCGGGTAAAACATTCATCCATGCCTCATATGTACCAGTTTGAGTGTTTGTTACAGGATTAATTCCAACACCTGTGAAAGCTTGATTTGCAGTAGAACCACTATAATTACATCTAATAGGAGCACCCAAACTGTTCCCACAATTACCAGTTGTAGTGGCAAAAGGACCATAAACAGCAAAATCCCAATCCTCTGTATTAACATTTGGATCAATATTAAAACCAAATTGTCCTGCAGCTTGAAAAGTAAAAGTATACCATGCTGAATTTGATTCTACAGTAGTAGCACCACCTCCGCCGGTTCCTAAACAGCCTGAACCAGTAGCTCCATTAAAGTCGTCAAGACCACCACCATTTACATTTCCTCCAGAACTTACATTTCCACAAATTGGTATAGCCGTGCTACAATCAGCTGAAACTTGGCTAAAAGTTATATTT
>NZ_DQDX01000020.1:2567-5409 GCF_003525665.1 Flavobacterium sp. | reverse complement strand
TTTCATCTTGAAAAATAATTTTTTCATTAGCATAAAAAAATAATTTATAATCGTCATTTACTACAGTAGATAGGTCTAATTTATGGAACGATGTTTTAATATTTTCGTAAACTTCTTCATAAACAACTTTACCCTCTTTATTTTTGACAATTAAATTTACATTTGAAACTACTTCAAGATTAAATTTAATTCCAATAGTAGGATAAAATTCCTTTGGAGATAGCGTTATAGATTGAGAATTTGATTGACTTTTTGTCTCTTGTGAATACGAAACGATTCCAAAAAAAGACATAAATAATAGTAAGTAGGTTTTCATAATTGCATTTTTAAACGGCGAAATTTACATAAAATTAATATAATTTTAGCTTAAAATTTAGAATTTTTTTCAAAACTCATTATTTTAGAACGTCTATTTGAAACAATAAATAATTATCTTTGCGCAATATAGAATTATTAAGTAATTTAAAAAATTGTAATGATTAACAATCAAGACTTATCCGATGAAATCGGAAATAATCATATTGCTACTAGCTCCAACAACCCTTTACGAGACGATGCCTTTGATTTAAATGATGACCAGAAAATTGAACTAATAAAAAAAGACGTTGAGAGTATTTTAATAACTCTTGGTATGGACTTAACAGATGACAGTTTAAAAGGAACTCCAAACAGAGTTGCGAAAATGTTTGTTAAAGAAATTTTTGGCGGGTTAAATCCTAATAAAAAACCAAGCTCATCTACTTTTGAAAACAAGTATAAATATAATGAGATGCTTGTTGAAAAAAACATCACTGTTTACTCTACATGTGAACATCATTTACTTCCTATAGTTGGTAGAGCCCATGTTGCTTATATCTCTAACGGAACTGTGGTTGGTTTATCTAAAATGAATAGAATTGTAGATTATTTTGCTAAAAGACCACAAGTGCAAGAACGTTTAACGATGCAAATTGTTGAAGAATTGCAAAAAGTTCTAAACACGAAAGATGTTGCTTGCGTTATTGATGCCAAACATTTATGTGTAAATTCTAGAGGAATTAGAGATATTGAAAGTAGCACAGTAACATCTGAATTTGGTGGTAGATTTAAGGAAGAAAGCGTAAGACGTGAATTTCTGGACTACATAAAACTAGATACTTCTTTTTAATTACTACATTTCACTATTAAAACTGAACGTAACTAGCCCAGATTGCAATGGAAATTCTTGTGCAGGAAAAAACTATTTTTTCTTGGATAAAAAAAGCGACCAACGGAAGCTCTTTTTTAGCCTTAGAAAAAAAGTTTTTTACAAGCAAAATTGCAATGGAAAGCTGGATTAGCTTCTAATAAAAATAAAAATAATTATGTCATTATATAAAGATCAAACACTTAGGATATACAATTCGCTGTCTGGTGAGAAGGAAGTTTTTAAACCTGTTCATGAAGGAAATGTGGGAATGTATGTATGCGGACCAACGGTTTACAGCAATGTTCACTTGGGAAATGTGAGAACTTTTATGAGTTTTGACGTGATTTTTAGGTATTTGTTGCACCTTGGGTATAAAACTAGGTATGTGAGAAATATTACCGATGTTGGTCATATTGTGGATGATGTGGATGATGGCGAGGATAAAATTGCCAAAAAAGCACGATTGGAACAAGTGGAACCGATGGAAATTGTACAACGCTATACTGTTGATTTTCATACGATTCTTGATAAATATAATTTTTTACCGCCAAGTATTGAGCCAACAGCAACCGGACATATTATTGAGCAAATTGAAATTGTAAAACAAATTATTGATAAAGGATTTGCTTATGAAGTAAATGGCTCAGTGTATTTTGACGTTGTAAAGTTTAATGAAACGCACAATTATGGCAAGTTAAGCGGCAGAAATATTGAAGATATGCTGACTAACACGCGAGATTTGGACGGACAAAGTGATAAGAAAAACGGTCAGGATTTTGCGCTTTGGAAAAAGGCAGAACCTGAGCATATTATGCGTTGGCCTTCGCCTTGGGGAATTGGTTTTCCGGGTTGGCATTTGGAGTGTACTGCTATGAGTACGAAATACTTGGGTGAAACATTTGATATTCATGGTGGCGGAATGGATTTGAAATTTCCGCATCACGAATGTGAAATTGCTCAGAATGAGGCTTGTACTGGTCATTCGCCTGTAAATTATTGGATGCATGCCAATATGCTTACTTTAAATGGTAAGAAAATGGCGAAAAGTACAGGAAACAATATACTTCCGAACGAAATTTTTACTGGTGATAGTCCGTTTTTGACTAAAGCTTTTGCTCCAAATGTGGCGCGTTTCTTTATGTTGCAAGCGCATTATAGAAGTGTTTTAGATTTTTCTAACGATGCAATTCTGGCTGCAGAAAAAGGATTTAATAGATTGATGGAAGGCCTTGATTTATTAAGTGAAATTGAAACAAGCACTGCTTCTACTTTAGATGTGAAATCTTGGAGTAAATTGTGTTATGATGCCATGAATGATGATTTTAATACGCCTATTTTAATTGCTCATTTATTTGAAGGAATTCGATTTGTGAATGTTTTAAATGATAAGCGTGAAACAATCACGGCAGAAGATTTAGAAGTATTGAAATCGACTTTAACTACTTTTACATTTGATGTTTTAGGAATTAAAAACGAAAAATCATCTAGCAATAACTCTGATAAATTGGAAGGCGTTGTAACTATGTTGATTGGAATGCGTGATGAAGCTAGAGCAAATAAAAATTGGGCTTTGTCTGATGAAATTCGTGATAAATTATTGGCGCTTGGTATTCAATTGAAGGACGGTAAAGACGGAACTTCTTTTAGTGTACAGTAGTTAGTGGTCAGTGGTCA
>NZ_DQDX01000020.1:0-2402 GCF_003525665.1 Flavobacterium sp. | reverse complement strand
GGTCAGTGGTCAGTGCTCAGTGTTCAAAATTAAACAGTTTTCATTACTCATTTAAAAATGATAAAAAAGATAATCATAGTTCCATTTGTAATGTTGATTCGTTTTTATCAGCAAGGCATTTCGCCATTTACTCCGCAAACTTGTAGATTTGAACCCACTTGTTCGAGTTATTTTATAGAGGCTTTGAAAGTTCATGGTTTGTTTTACGGAATGTATCTGGGTGTGAAACGGATTTTAAGTTGTCATCCTTGGGGAAAAACTGGATATGATCCTGTGCCCGAAAAAAAATGTAATCATAAATAAAGTATAATACGTTCTTTTATTCTGTGAATAGTATTAAATTTGAAAATATAAAAAAGATTAAAATAGTAAAATTATGATTTGGAATCCATCAGAAGGCTTTGAACTAGGACCATTAACCATTCGTTTTTATAGCTTGATGTTTGTTGTAGCTTTTGGAATTGGCTGGTACATCATGAAACGCATTTTCATTAAAGAAGGTGAATCGTTAGAAAAGTTGGATACGCTTTTTATTTGGACTGTTTTAGCCACATTAGTTGGTGCGCGATTAGGACATGTATTTTTCTATGATTGGGAATATTTTAGAAACAACCCAATGGAAATATTACTTCCGTTTAAGTTTCAACCTGAGTTTCATTTCACAGGATTTCAAGGATTGGCTAGTCATGGCGCGGCAATTTCGATTATAATTGTAATGTATTTTTACAGTAAAAAAGTTATCAAAAGACCGCTACTTTGGGTTTTGGATAGAATTGTAATTCCGGTTGCGTGTGGTGCTATATTTGTGCGATTAGGTAATTTCTTTAATTCGGAAATTGTAGGTAATGTCACTACATCTGAATTTGGGATTAAGTTCTTGAGAGACAAATTCACTCCGTCTGATGTTATTAGTATAACTGGAATTAATGATATCAATAGTGCTTACAGTGCTATTATTACCGATCCAAAATACGCTACTTTTTTAGAACAAGTGCCATTAAAACATCCAGCGCAATTGTATGAAGCGTTTGGATATATTTTTGTTTTCATAATCCTTTGGTTATTATATTGGAAAACAAATTATAAAGAAAAACACGGTTTGATTTTTGGATTTTTCTTAGTTCTTTTATGGTCTGTTAGATTTGCTGTAGAGAATGTAAAAGAAAGCCAAGGCGGAATTGAAGAAAGCTTAGGCTTATTTTCAACAGGACAATGGTTGAGTATTCCTTTTATACTTGTTGGAATTGTTTTTATATTCCTTGCTGAAAAACCACTACCTAAAGATTTGTTTGACAATGATGTAAATCCGGATAAGTTATTTTAAAGTAAATATAATTAGAGAAAGAGGCATTTAAAGTGTCTCTTTTTTTTATGAATAGATGTTTCATAAAACATGGTTTGTCAAGATAAACTTGTACGGCTTGCATTCAGTTGCTGCTGCTGGCAGTAGTCAAAACAACTACAAAATTAATTTGAAAGATATAATTGAAAATATCTGAGTACTATCCACGAAGACAAAAACAAAAGCCTAGCAATTAATACAAACCATGATTGTGCTTTCCGCATTTAAATTATTCGGAGGTTTTTTCTTTTCGTGAAGTTTTTTTCAAACTAGTTTTTTTGACTTTTCGGCTAGCGATGAATTCACTAATTTCTCTTCTTTCTTCTTCTGTTAATGGTGGACTTTGAATTATAAAATCTACACCTTTTGGTTCTTTAATTAAGCTCATGATTTTTATGATTTAAAATATTTTCTAACTAGTTTTGTTGCTGCTTCTGTTTCAATAATCATTCTTTGACCTTTGAAATGGTAAGCTCCGAGATTCTCCTCATAATGCTTTATTAAGTTTGTTTTGGCGTTAAAAGCAACAAAACCATCATAACCTTTTTGGAAAGAAACTTTACAAGCAAAAGCTACCAAATTTCCGGCAACACCTTCATAAAGTTTGTTTTTTCCAATGTTGAAAGGAGAACTTTCCAATAAATTCATATAAATATGATCTTGTTCAATTGTAATACTCAACAAACCTTGAATAATCTTAGAGTTATTTACAATTGTAAGTTTATATACTTCTTTTTGAATGTCATTGAACTCTATTTTCCAATCAAAATTCCAACCATTTTTCTTAATTACAGTTTTTAAATCTAAGCTAGTAAGTCTACTAACCTCAGTCTGAAAACTATCACCTGAAATAGTGTTTAAAATTGAATCAGTTAATTTGTCAATTATAAAATTTTGCTCTATTTGTACTTTATTACGCATAGAGTCAAAATTACAAAATATTTAGTTTTAATAAGAATATATTGTTTAAAGATTTAGTTTATGCGCTCCAACTATGCTGATGCATAACTACATAATTTGGACTTTGTACTAAACATGAGTGCATGTTGCACAACTCAAA
>NZ_DQDX01000026.1:15618-15811 GCF_003525665.1 Flavobacterium sp. | reverse complement strand
AACATAGTTTTTTATTTCTAAGACTGGAATTTCTGAATTGTCTTTTCTAAAAATTGGCGTGTCGTGATCCCAGACAACATGAAGAATTACATTGTTATAATTATCATCTTTCTCGTGATGGTGCAAATACCAATCGGATGATTTTAAATGAATTTCAACATTTCCGGCCCATTTTTGTTTTTCTAAAATTACT
>NZ_DQDX01000026.1:0-15405 GCF_003525665.1 Flavobacterium sp. | reverse complement strand
ATTTTCTGTATCGACTTTGAAATACTAAAGTAATAAAAATGATAATATGTTTTCAAAATTTTATATTTGTAACATAAAATAAATGAAATGAACTATTACCTCCTGATTTTACTTGCCTTTTTTTCATTACAATCTAATGGTCAAAACACTTATAAAATTACTTATTTAAAAAGCTCCAACGGAAAGTTGATTGCAAATCAAGACCCAACAATCGTTTATTCTAACGACTTTTTGACAAGAGTAATTTCTAAATCAATTGATGAAAATAAAATAGTTTATCCGTCGGAATATTTTAATTTGAATAGAAAATCGAATATGTTTATTCAAATTGCAGCGTTAAATTCAGAGAAAACTATTGCTACAAATGACAGTACTTCGTTAGCAAAACAATCATTTGAACTATTAAATGAAACTAAAAAAATATTAGGTTATAATTGTAAAAAAGCAAAAACTATTATCAATTCAAATACCATTGAACTTTGGTATACGAATGATTTAAAAATAAAAGGCGCGCCAACACAACTCGGACAAAATTTAGGTTTAGTTCTTGAAATGGTTCGCAACGGAAACTTTGTGATTGCTGCAACAAAAGTTGAAAAATTAAAGAAAATTCCAGAATTTCCAAATAAAGAAACTTTTATAAATTCATTTGACTTATTGACTTATAGAGATTTGCTTTGGAAAAGTAGATTTACCACACTTTCAGTTTTTAAAGACGAAATCATTAATTTTTCGGATGCATCCAAATCTAATGATAGCATTTTACGATTTGCAAACGGAACTGTAATCTTGAGAAAAATAAAAATTCCTGCTATTGCAAAAGGAAGTCAGGTTTTTATAGATGTAACCGAGCAATCTAATGGCGATGCTTATGACAGAACTGGTTCGGTTTTTATGATTCCGATGGATAAAAAAAGTTCCTTTTTAGACGGATTGCAAAACGGAGTAAAATCGCTTCCTATTTATGAAAACGGAAATGGAAAACAATACCAAGGAATAATTGCGACTGATGATTATTCACCAATAATCGAACTGATGCGCTTTTTTACACCTTTTGGAATTAAGCAATACAACACGATTCAGTTGAAAGACAAAACTTGGGAAGAACGTGTAAATTACCGACAAGACATTTCTGAACTCACTGCTGCGATTGACAATAAAGAGATTTATATTGGAACTTTTATTGGAAATTATGATAAAGGCGGACATAAAGTTTCGGTAAATATTACGATTCATCCAGAGGAAAATGGTGTTGCAAAAGCTTCCAATGTGATTCCGATTTTTAATTCGACCAATGTTATGGAAATGGCTGGGCAGGAATATGGAACATTATTTAATTCTGATAAAGGATTGATTGTAAAATTTACTTTGGCGAAAGATTTGAAAAATGCCAAACTTCGCTACATAACAACTGGTCATGGCGGTTGGGAAAATGGAGATGAATTTGTACCAAAGAAAAACACCTTGTTTTTAAACGAAAAAGAAGTGTTTCATTTTACACCTTGGAGAGAAGATTGTGGTTCATACCGATTGTATAATCCAGCTTCTGGAAATTTCCCTAACGGATTATCATCTTCAGATTATAGTAGATCCAATTGGTGTCCGGGAATGGTTACCAATCCGGTTTATATTGAATTAGGCGATTTGAAAGCTGGAACTCATTCTATTCAAGTGAAAATTCCGCAAGGAGCAAATGAAGGAACAAGTTTTAGTTCGTGGAATGTTTCTGGCTTATTGCTTGCAGAATAATTTGAAAAACGAATTTTACGAAATTTCATAAAGTAAAAGTACTTAAAGTTTGCGCAGTTCAGAAGCTTTTATGGTGATTACTTTACCGTCACGCATAATAACGACCGATTGATTTTTTTCAATTTTGGATTGAATCATTCGTTCAGAAGATAATTTTAAACCTTTTAGAACTTTGGAAATAAATTCTGTATGACTTTCTTTTTTTTCTTTCATGTTAACTAATGTTAGACTTTAACAAAATCCAAGATTCATTATTTGCGATTATTGCTTCAGATTGAATTCCTTCTGCAATTAATTGTGGTGTTTCATCGGAGTTATCAAAAACAGCCCAATCGTCACACAAAGGTATATAAATTTTAAATAAGTTTGTAATTCCGCGAGAATATCTTCTTGCAATAACATCTGTTGGAATATTATGTCCGCCTTCAAGAACTCTAATTGCAACACGGTTAATTGCCATTTCTATTGATGGCAACCAAAAAAATAAAAGTTTTACGGTGTAACCATTTTCTTTGGCTTCAAGCAGTCGATGTTTGTATGATTTGGTTGATAAGGTAGTTTCGAAAGCAAAATTTTCATTTCCTTTAAGTAAGGTATCAATGCGTTCTAGCATTATTCGTCCTGCTTCAAAAGCTACTTTTTCTGGTTGAAATGGAGATAATCCGAATGCAATATTGTCTGCATTAACGAATTCTTTACAATCTAAAATTTCGGGTAAAATTGTCAATGACGCAGTTGTTTTTCCTGCGCCATTGCAACCTGAAATTATATAAATTGTTTTTTCTTTCAAATTATTTTATTGAACCAATAATATCATATTTTGTGATAATATGATGTTTTCCGTTTCCTAAATCTACAAGAACAGCTTGATTGTCTTTTGTAAATAATTTAGAAACTTCTTCAATAGGCGTTCCTAATTTTACAATTGGATACGGTTTTCCCATTACTTCTTTGATAGGTTTTTCTGCTACATCTTTATCTGTAACATAACTTTGAAACAAATCGGATTCGTCTACAGAACCTACAAAACCTGTGATATCGATTACTGGAATTTGAGAGATTTTATATTTACGCATTCTTTCGATAGCGTGTGAAACCAATTCTTCTGTACGAACGATAACTAATGGTTTATCGATGTGATCTTTGATTACGTCTTCGGCTTTTGTAATTTCTTCGTCTAAGAAACCGCGTTCGCGCATCCAATCGTCGTTGAACATTTTACCTACGTAACGACTTCCTGAATCGTGGAATAAAACTACAACAACATCGTCTTTCGTGAAATGTTCTTTTAGTTGATGCAAACCTTTTACACATGAACCAGCAGAATTTCCAACAAAAATTCCTTCTTCTAGTGCGATTTTACGAGTGTAAACGGCAGCATCTTTATCGGTTACTTTTGTGAATCCGTCAATTAGAGAGAAATCTACGTTTTTTGGAAGAATGTCTTCACCAATTCCTTCTGTGATGTACGAATAGATTTCGTTTTCGTCAAAAATTCCAGTTTCGTGGTATTTTTTGAAAACCGAGCCATAGGTATCAATTCCCCAAATTTTTATGTTTGGATTTTTTTCTTTTAGGTATTTACCGATTCCAGAAATAGTTCCTCCTGTTCCTACTCCAACTACGAAATGCGTGATTTTACCTTCTGTTTGTTCCCAAATTTCTGGCCCAGTTTGTTCGTAATGTGCTTGCGCGTTTGATGGATTATCGTATTGATTTACGTACCATGAATTCGGAATTTCTGTTCCTAATCTTTTAGAAACTGAATAATACGAACGTTCATCGGTTGGTTCTACATCGGTTGGACAAACGATAACTTTTGCTCCAACCGCGCGAAGAATATCCATTTTTTCTTTGGATTGTTTGTCGGTGATTACAAAAATACATTTATAACCTTTAACTATTGCAGCAAGAGCTAAACCCATTCCGGTGTTTCCTGAAGTTCCTTCGATGATTGTTCCGCCTGGTTTTAAACGTCCATCGGCTTCGGCATCTTCAACCATTTTTAGTGCCATTCTATCTTTGGTAGAATTTCCTGGATTGAAAGTTTCTACTTTTGCAAGGACTAATGCATCAATTCCTTCTACAACTTTGTTTAGTTTCACTAGCGGCGTATTGCCTATAGTTCCTAGTATATTTTCTGAATAATTCATAATTACGATTTGATATTGCAAAGGTATTGATAATAAAATGGTTTTACAACACCTTGATTTTAGAGAAAATGGAATACCGCTTAACCCTGATTGCAATGGAAAGCTTCCGATTTTTATCGGAACTTGGAATGGAAAGCAGGAAAATGGTTTAGAAAAAGGTACTATCGATTACGTTTCTACTGAAAGAAATTCCACACTAACCCAAAGCGAACCATGAAGTCGCGATAAGGTGTATTTGGTGCTGAATAGAACTTGTTTCCTGTAAAACCAGAGTTAAAATGTTCGGCTTTTACGAAAATTCTGGTTTGACGAATTCTAGCGTTTACGAAGAAATCTAACATTGGGAAATTACCTTGTTTTGTGTCATTTTGTGTGAAAAATTCGCCCAAAACAGAGTTGTAATCGTCCATAGAATATTTTGTAAAATAGTTTAAGGTCACACCTGTTTGAAGAAATAATGCTTTCTTGAAGAAATAATCGGTGAAGTATAGCGTGTTTCTAGAAACGATTTGTGGGACGTTTAGAATATTGTCTTCTTGCGATACATTTTGGTACAGAATGGTGTTGTCTAGTGCAAATTTCTTATACTTTATTTCTTTGCTGACTCTGAAAGAAAGATAGCTTATAGTGTTTTGGTATTGCTTTGGCGAAACCAGCTGAACGTTGTAGGTAGCATCGTCGTCGGAAAAATAAAGGTAATCGTTAAGCGTTGTGAATTCAGCAGAAGCATTCAGCCATTGCGTGTTGGCAGTTACTTCGATTTTGTTTATTTTTTCATTGTCAAAATTATTCTTCCAGTTGTAGTTTTCATAGCTACTTTGGTGAAGTATAAAGTTGTGATTAGGAATTCGACTTATGTTTTGGTATTGCAACGAGAAGTTGTTTTTATCGTTAAGTTTGTAATTTACATTGGCATCGATTGTAGAAAAGGTTTGATTTGAAATTGCTTTACTTACTAGAAATTTACCTTTCCAGTTGTTTTTTTGATATTGATATTGTCCGCCAAGTGCATTTATTCTTTCGGACAATTGGTTTGGAATAATACCATCTTCAAGAATTAAAACTTTATCGTAT
Organism: Flavobacterium sp.; assembly: GCF_003525665.1. GTDB lineage: Bacteria > Bacteroidota > Bacteroidia > Flavobacteriales > Flavobacteriaceae > Flavobacterium. The sequence goes on along the minus strand of NZ_DQDX01000026.1, from coordinate 10,429 downwards.
TTGTAAACATATTTAAAATCTTCAACGAAAAACTGAAACAGACCTAGTGTTTTATTTTCGTATGTTGCACCAAGTTTGTTGTAAAGTCTTTGATAACGCGTTTGGTCGTTAATATTGCTAACTACATAGGAATTTCCAAATCGGTTAAATGGAACATTATTAATTGTCTTTGAAATAGTTACTTGATTGAATTCGAAAAATTTATTTTCAAGATTAAATTGGTGATTTATGTATAAGTTATTTGAAGATTCCTTACTATTGACTCTGAAGTTATGATCTATAAAAAATCTTTTTCCTTTTAAAAATGACTTAGCATCATCTAAAAAAACTTGAAGACGCGCACGATTTTTAAAATCTTGGTCATCACTTTCGAAATCGTCTAATGAAACTATACCTCCATTTTCACCGTTTAAAATGTCTTGTCCTGTGAAATGTCCGTTGATTAAATATCGTTTATTGGCAGTAACATAACTAGTTGTAAATCTAAAATTTCCAATACTTGATAATTGATTAATGTATTTACCTAAAGATCTTAATCCTCTGTAGCCAATAGAAAAATTAAATCTTTCTGATGTATTTGCAGTAATTAATGCATCAACACTTTGTCCTTGTTCCATAACCGTCTTAAAATACAGCTCTGTTAAAGGTGTTGCTACAGAATAGTAATTAATATCATCAAGTTGTAAGTAACCAAATTGCTTTGATCTAAAACCAAAATCAGGATATGGATTGTATTGATTTAGACCAAAAAAAAGTTTGTTGTATGTTTGACCTTCGTTAGCAAATTGCTGCAAACCGAAAATATCTTTCCTTAAATAATTGTACTTGTATTCGCTTTGAATAGTTAATGAAGTATCTACATAAGTTGTATCTCTTTCTAAAGTATAAATTTTATATTGTTCATGCTTTGCCTTGGGTGCAACTAATGGTGGTTTTGTTAAACCGGTTTTAGTAGTATCTCTTCGCGTCAAACCTAGGCTAGGATCTTGAGCAAATGCTGAAATTGATAAAAAGAAAAAAGCAAAAAATAAGTGAAATTTCATTGAATATAATATGAATGGCAAAAATACACAAATAGAACAAATAAAATGTTAAAAAAAAGACCATCCTAAAAGGATGGTCTTAAATATTACATAAAAAATAGATTACTATTTTTTGCTTCTTTTAATTTTTTTGATTTTTTCAATCAAACTAGCGTAACGACCAGAACCTAACACTGCAGCAGTATTAAAATCTTTCAATACATAATTAGTTCCAGTTTTAGTAACAATAGCAATTGGCACATAACCATTAGGGTTACCTTGAGCAACACCACCTGTAGAATACTTGAATTTTCCAGTCATATCAGTTGTATGAGCGAAAGAACCTTTTTTACCCATTGTAACTTTTACAGGAAAAATAATTTCACCTGATTTTGGCACAGAACCAGCAGCTACAGTTCTAGAATAAAAACTTGGCATAATAACGTAGTCACCATTAGGGGCAGAAGCGCTAATTGTAGCTACTGCAGGACAATTATCATAATCAAATTCTAAAACATTAGAAATCGATGCATCATAGATTTCTAAATCGAAATCGAAAGAACAGTATCCATGCTTTAAGTTATCAACACCAACATATTCTGTATCTAATACAGTACCATGAGGACTTGGGAAATTACCAGCCCATGCCATCTCTACATCAAAATTTGTAGAAACTTTATTATTAATTGTTAAATTAATTTTGTCTTCACCTTCAGGGAATAAAGCAATACTGTTACCTGCAGAAGATAATTTTAAAACTAAACTTTCTGAAGCCTCAGCATTAAAATCTTCTAAAGCATTAATATCAAAAGTTAAAGAAGTAGTGTAAGCTGGAATAACTAATTTATATCCAATTAAACCCCAACCATCATCAACAGTAGTTTCAATATCGATTGGATCATTTAAACCATAAGAAACAGAGAAGTCTCTGAATGCTCCAGTTCCGCTTAACAATTCAATCTTTAAATCAGTCGCAACATTTTGAGGTTCGTCCAAAGTCAAGGTCACTTGACCAGTTGCACCTTCAACCAGTGTTAAACTAGAAATACTAGCTTTTACAGTTGTCTTGTTGCTTTTAGTAAAAGTAGTATCATCATTACAAGAGGATAATAAAACTAATGCAGCAACAGCAAATAAATTATAATTTAATATTTTTTTCATTTTAAAATAAATTTTTTAGTTAGCTCTAGTGTAAACACCTGTATAAGTTTGGTTACCTGCAGCAAAAGTAATCTCGTAAGTTACTTTAAATTGATTAGCATTTAATACCTTTCCATCTTCACCTGTAGTACTTAAACCACGTAGTAAATTAGAATATGCTCCTCCTAAGTTTTGTGAAGCAACACTTAAGTCATCACAAATATCAGTAAAATAGAAACCTGCAAAAGGAGCTGGTGGTGATAATTGAGCAACTGTAAAAGTTCCAGATGTTGTAGTTCTAAAATAGTTTACACCTTGGTAACTTACATTTTCGTTAAGACGAGTAACAGTAGCACCATCACCTCTTGTTACAACAACAGAATACAAACCGTTAACTTGAGATAAACAACCAATAAAATTAATTGTTACTCGTTTATTTTGGTTTGAAATTACAAAACCTTCTTTATCTACAGCAGTAATATCTAAAACTAGAGACGTTTTAGCAGTTGGATTAAAGTTACCTGTGTTAATGTTTAATGGCAATAAACCAAAAGACTGTCCAGCAGGAATAGTCACTGTACTTGAAGTATTTACCCAGTTATACTCTACACCTACCACAGCAGTTGTAGCAGCTGTATTAACCGCATAAGTTACAGTTACATCTTCATTATAAGGAGCACCATCACCAGTACCTAATAAATCAAATGGAAACTCTCTTAAAACCACACCTTGATCAGCGAAGAAAGGTACATTTTGTGTAGTTTTTAAAAAACCAACAACTCTAGGAGTATCACCAAAACTTGCGTCCGGCAAATTACTATCGTCAGAACAAGAAATTCCAACGATAGCTAAAGCTAATAATACAATTATTTTTTTCATATCTTTTTTTTTTAATTTATAGGTTCAGCAACTGGTGGAGTAACATCCCAGAAAACAAATGTATTGAATACATTAGCTACAGTCTGAGTAGGAACGTTTGCAGAGTTACCAGACAACTCAGATGTTGGATACATTAATCTATTTGGCTTAGAAGGATACTGAGCTGTTGAAGCACGTGGCACTCTTGGGAAACCAGTTCTAGTATATTCAATAAATGATTCAATACCGTGAATGTTCATTAAAGCAATTCTTTTTTGATACATGATAGCTTCAATTTTGTTAGGTGTTGCACTCCAACCTTTACCAACTTGCGAATCAACCGCTGTTATGTAAGTCCCAGCTGTAGCACCAGTCATAACAAATGATTGATTAATTGCTGCATCGAATAATGCTTTAGCATTACCTGGCAAATAACCTCTGTGAACAGCTTCTGCTTGCAAAAACAAACTTTCTGAAGCAGTCATAATAAACCCATTTTGAGCTGAAGCAGTAGCAGATGTAGTTGCACCAGCAGCAGTACCAACTCCTGTGTTAGGGAAAAATGCGATTCCAAGTTTAGAAATACTTAGTGGCGCAGTTCCTCCACCTCCATTTTGAGAAGCATCACCTTGTTTAACACCAACAACATTTCCTCCAACAACAGTATATTGTCTTGCACGTCTTGGATCTGGTGGACTTGTATTTAAGTTAGCAGCAATATTAGCACTAGCTCCAACAAATCTATAAGATTGTGTTTCGCTTGAACCATTTAAAGTTAAACCCCAACGGTTGTAAAAAGGATTTTGTCTTGACTCACTGTTATTAGAATAACCTGGGTTAATAGTAGCAGTTTCACCAACACCAATAAATGTAGCTCCATCAGCAACTAACTCAGCAAATTTAGTATTCAAATAAGTTTGAGTTGCAGCATCAGTTAAAGCTAACTCCGACTGTCTGATCAATAATCTTAATTTAAGAGTATTTGCAAATTTGATCCATTTGCTCATATCACCACCCATAATAACATCTTCACTACCTACAGCTTTTGCAGTAGCAGGAGCATTTTGAATATCAGTAATAGCTAAATCTAATTGCTCATACAAATCTCTATAAATATCCTTGTCATTGTCATAAACTGGTGCTAAGTTAGCACCACCTTGATGAGCTTCAGAATAAGGAATATCACCATATAAATCTACTAAATATTGAAAATAATAAGTTTTCATAATTCTAGCAATAGACTTGTGGTTTTCATAGTTTGGAAAATCACTGTTTATGATGTTAGAATAGTTAGCAGTATTCAAGTAGATATTATTCCAAATCCCTTGATAAAAACTAGCATTGATAGCTAATGAAAATTCATCAGCATAACCACCTGTGAAGGCATTTACGTTTGCACCCCAGTTGTTCATCCATACGTTTCCAAGCTCATTAGCTGTTGTAGCTATTGTTCTGTAAGAATTTGAATGAGCAGCAGCTAAAATTAAATTAGGTGGAACAATATCTGCAGTAGGGCTATTAGGTGTATTATTTACATCTAAAAAGTCACTACATGAAAATAGCGATAAAGCTATAAAAGGTAAAAATATTTTTAATGTTTTCATGTGAATATATTATTAAAAAATTACATTAAGACTAAAACCGAAAGTTCTAGTTGGTGGGTATTGACCAGTAACAGCTAAACCAGCACCATTACCACTTGTGTTAGCAAATTCTGGATCGTGGTAACCTCTATTTTCTTTTGGTAAAATAACGAATACGTTTCTTGCGTTAACACCGAAAGTAACAGATGATAAACCTGTATCAGCAAGAATAGTTGATGGTAATGAATAACTTAAACTTAACTCACGACATTTGAAAGCAGTAGCATCAAGAACATAATTTTCAGTAACATCTCTATACTCGTTAGAGAAATAATTTAAATAATCTGTGTAAGTAGTTCCACCTGTAATAGTTCCTGTGTTAGGAGCATATACACCCGGAGTTGCTGTAGTAACAACAGAATTAGGGAAAACAAAACCTCTACGACCGTTTTCAGCAGATTCTACTACGTGACCAGACCATGATAACCAGTCTTTAGTTCCAGCCCAAAATTTGTGACCTGTTCTAAAATCAAATACACCTGCAAATCTAATACCTTTGTATTCAACAGAACCGTTAAATCCTAAGATATAATCTGGAGTAGCTTGACCTAAAATTTTGAAAGCAGCAGTTTGTAAAGGATTACCAGTTGCAGCATCAATAATAACAGCACCATTTTCATCTCTTTCGTAAGCAGTACCTTTAATTAAAGGAAACTCTTCACCAACAGTTGCGAAAATACCAACGTCAGCAGCAGATTGAATAGCAACTTCATCTTGATCAGCAGTTACAGCTTTTACAACAGTTTTGTTAGTTGCATAGCTAAAACGAGCATTCCATTTAACATTAGCATCTTGCTTGCTAGAGAAACCTAAGTCAATTTCAAAACCATCAGTAACTGTTTTTCCAATATTTCCTCTTGAAAATGAAACACCAGTAGTTGAAGAAGTAGTTTGATTTGTAATTAAGTCACTGTTATCTGAACGATAAGCAGAACCATCAAGTGTTATTCTATCATTGAAAAACCCTAAATTAACGATAACCTCTTTAGTAACTGAAAATTCTGGACGAATCAACGGATCTGTAATTTGAGTACTTTGAACAAAAGAGTTCAATGATCCAAAAGGATAACCTGTACCTTGACCTAAAATTGCTTGAATAGCATAAGCAGGAACGTTAGAAGCGTTACCTACTTTCGAAACGTTCGCAGCAACCTTAGCACTACTTAAACCTTTTTTATCTTTCAAACCATCAAAAGCTTTTGTAGGTACAAAAGATACCCCTGCAGATGGATAGAATAAGCTTCTTTCTGTTTTATCTAATCTAGAAACCCAGTCATTTCTTGCTGTTAAGTTCACGAATAAATAATCTTTGTAATTTAAATCCGCATTAGCAAATAATGCAAATCCTCTAAATCTTGTTTGACCATTTGATCTAGTTGGTTCACCAGTAATATTAGAAATATTATAAAAACCAGGAATAGTTAAGTTACTTCCACCTACAGAAGTAAAATCACTGAATGAATCTGTAACGTTATGACCTAATTTAGCTTGTAAACCAATTGATTCAGTTAACTCATAGTCAAAATTAGTCAAGAAATCCGCATAGATTGTTCTAGATGATTGATTATTTGTATCAAATGATGAAATAACCGTTTGATCTCCACCACCTAATTTAAGTAAATCAACATATCCATTAACGTGACCTCTGAAGTTAGAAGACGATAACTGAACGTTAGCTCTGTAATCAAAACTAATGTTTTTGTTTAATTGATACCCTAAAGTAGCATTTCCACTAATAAAACTAGATCTGTTATTATTTCTTACATTTTCTCTTAACCAATATGGACTGTTGTAATATGAAGTCCAGTGGTGTTGTTGAGAAGGACTAGAAAAACGACCTACAGGAATATTTGTTGCAGTTTGTAACAAATCTGTAAAAAGACCAGATGATGTAGTTTCAGTTCTAGTACTGATATAACTTACGTTTCCACCAATCTTCCACTTACCAGCATTTTTACCAGCTCTAAATAAGAAAGTAGATCTATCTAATTTATCATCTTGTACAACAAACTCTGTATTTTGTTTGTTTGCAGATAAGAAAACATAACCGTCTTTTCCTCCAGAAGAGAAATCAAGAGAGTTTTGCAAAATCGAACCATTTTGGAAAAATTGCTTGATATTGTCTTTAATTGGAGAATATGGAGACATAACATAAGTACCATCAGCTTGTAACATACCTACAGGTCTTGATACTCCATCCATTTCTGCACCCCATGCACCATTTTCGTATGCAATGTGTTGTCCATTCCAACCTTGACCATATTTAGTTTGTCTTTCTGGCAAGAAAGCAATATCTTGATAGTCATAAGAAGATGTAAAACTAATTTTTGGTTTTTCGTTTCTCGTACCTTTTTTAGTATTTACAATAATAACCCCGTTAGCACCATTAACACCATATAAAGCAGCTCCTTGAGCACCTTTAATAATGTTAACAGATTCAACTGTTTCTGGAGCTAAAGCTGTAAAAACACCAATTGTAGAGATAACATCATCAATAACAATTAAAGCCTCGTTGTTTCCTGTAAGAGAACGGTTACCTCTAAGAACGATTCTTGAAGTTGGATTAACACCATTATTAGTAGTATTAATTTGCAAACCTGAAACCTTACCAACTAAACTCTGCGCAATGTTAGGGTTAGCCGCTTGAGTTAATTCTTGAGACTTCACTAGTTGAGTTGAAGAAGTCTCTGCTTCTCTTTTCTTTCTAATACCCATTGCCCCAGTTACTAATACTTCATCTAGCGCTGTAGCTGATGGCGTTAATTTCACGCTTATTGTATTAGATGCTCCAACCACTTTTGATTGATCAGCTAATCCAATGAAAGAGAAAACTAAAGTTTCTCCAACACTTACTTTGATAGAATATCTACCATCAATGTCTGTGGATACCCCACGAGTTGTACCTTTAACAAGTACGTTAGCACCTGGTAATGTCCCACCTGCGTCTGACACCACACCTGTTACAGTTTTCTCTTGTGCAAACGAAAACTGCATTGATAACGCTACTAATAGCGTAAAAATCCATTTGAACTTCGATCTCATATTAAATTTATTTGAGTTAGTTATTCCGCAAACTTCTTAATAATTTCTTAAATAAACAAATAATACTTCGGAATATTTTTATTTATTTATGTTAATTTTATTTGCGTAATTCTAACGATGTGGTTACAATACATTCAATAGATGCAGAATTATGCAATAGGTTGCGTTAATTTTTATATTTTTATCAAAATTAATTTTATGTTAAATTTAAAGTTTTCCAACTTATCTATTGAGTGTGGTACTGACGAAGCTGGACGTGGATGCTTGGCCGGACCAGTTACTGCTGCAGCCGTTATATTACCTGATGATTTCGAATTAAATCTCCTTAACGACTCGAAACAATTGACTGAAAAAGTCAGAGAAAAATTGAAACCAATTATTGAAGAAAAATCAATTTCTTTTGCAGTTACGCATCTAGAACCATTAATTATTGATAAAATAAATATTTTAAACGCATCAATACAAGCAATGCAGGAATGTATTATCAAGTTAAATCCAAGGCCTCAGTATGTAATTGTTGATGGTAACAGATTTAAGCCAGTGGAAAACATTCCTTACAGCACAATTGTAAAAGGTGACTCAAAATATATGAGTATTGCCGCGGCATCGGTTTTGGCTAAAACCTACCGAGATGAATATATGAATAAAATTCATGAAGAATTCCCGATGTATAATTGGAAACAAAATAAGGGCTATCCAACCAAAGAACATCGTGAAGCAATAAGAAAATATGGTACAACCAAATACCACCGAATGAGTTTTAGATTATTGCCAGAGCAACTTCTTTTAGATTTATGATTGTAGCATGACGATTTTAGATTGCAGAAGTAAAAATCTCGGCTTCAAAAAGATTTTGAAAATGTTTGAGTATTTTTTCTTTGATTTCATCTTCATCAATTGCTCTACCTAATTCAGCATGAAGTGAAGTAACCGCTTTGCCTTTTATACCACAAGGAATGATATTATCAAAATAACCTAAGTCTGCGTTGACGTTTAGTGCAAATCCGTGCATGGTAACCCAACGACTTGCTCGAACTCCCATGGCGCAAATTTTTCTTGCAAATGGCGTTCCTACTCCAAGCCATACACCAGTTTCGCCTTCGCTTCTTGTACCTATTATATTATATTCGGCTAAAGTTAAAATTATGACTTCTTCTAGAAATCGTAAATACTTGTGAATGTCTGTAAAGAAATTTTCTAAATCTAAAATTGGATAACCTACAATTTGTCCTGGTCCGTGATACGTGATATCTCCTCCTCGATTTATTTTATAGAAAGTTGCTCCTTTTGCTTCTAATTGCTTTTCTGATAATAACAAATTAGAAATATCACCGCTTTTCCCTAATGTATAAACATGCGGATGTTCTACAAAAAGAAAATAATTGGGCGTTTCATCATTTTTCTCTTCTCTCCTATTTTGGATTTTCACTTCTACAATTTCCTTGAATAATTGTTCTTGATAATCCCAAGTATCTTTGTAATCTTTATTTCCTAAATCTTGAAGTTTGATTTTCTTATTCATGGTGCAAAGTTACAAAGTTTTCTACAGATGTTGTATTTTGAATTTCTACAAATAAAAAAGCAACATCTATTTTACTAAATGTTGCTTTAAATTAATAGGTGTAAAATTATTTTTCGAATTCTACTTCAAAATTTAATTTGTCTGGATTGTCCATGTATTCATTAAACGGATATTCAATGGTAATTGATTTTCTATCTTCGCTAAAAAGCGCTGTTGAATTAGAAACTTTTTTTACTCGTTTTGGAAAATGATATTTTATAACATATGTTGATGATTCAAATATCATTTTATAGGCTTCAGCTGAATCGTTTTCTACTTCAAGAACTTCCTTTTTTAATACGGTTGCTTTTCTTGTGAATTTTTTTCCGTCGTAAGTATATTTCAAATCAGAATTATTGCTTCCTATTCCGCCAGCAGCTAAAAGTGGATTATCGGAACCTTTTGCAGATCCTTTTACTTGATCCATTGTTGCCATAGCATCTTGCAAATCGCCTACACTTTTAAAGTCGGTGAACATGGTAAATAAAAACTGTTTATCGGTAGGATTCATTTTGGTTCTAACCGAAAAATTTTCCAATTTCTTTAAACGCTCTTGATCTGCTTTTGGAAGTTTGGCAATACTATCTCTTTTGTCGGCAAACATATCTTTGAAAGAAAATGTGGTATCGACCGCTTTTTGCGATTTGATAGAATCTTCTGGAACCATAGCCATTAATCCCGAACCGTCCATGTCGATGGAGAATTTTCCTGTTCCGTCTTCGTTTAAATAAATGTTTTCTGTGAAGGTGCAACTCGTTAACGTTATAGCAAACAAAAGCACTACTAAATAGTTAATGTATTTCATAATTAAGTGGTTGATTAGTTTACAAATATATAAAAATAAATTACTTCTTATCCCGAAGCTTCGGGACTTATGGCAGTGGCATCCTTTTTCTTTATTTTCAAAGAAAAAGATAGAACGGACAGCAGGAAAATGGATTACAAAAACGCCCAAGCGATTCGCTCCTTTTAAAAAGTGTTCAGTGTTCAGTGGTCAGTGGTCAGTGGTCAGTGATCAGTGTTCAGTGTTTAGTATTTGGTGGCAGTTTGCAGTTACGCTATTACCTATAAACTTTTAAACTATAAACTTTTAAACTATAAACTATAAACTATTAAACTATAAACTTTTAAACTATAAACTTTTAAACCATAAACTTTTAAAC
>NZ_DQDX01000148.1:13748-15420 GCF_003525665.1 Flavobacterium sp. | reverse complement strand
TAATTTAACCCTTAAAATTTAAACATGATGAAAAAATTACTTTTTACAGCATTTTTGCTTGCAGGAACAGTATTTTGTAATGCGCAAGAAACTAAATTCGGAGTAAAAGCAGGAGTTGATTTGGCTACAGCCAAAGTGAAGTTTGCAGGAACAACAACAAGTGCGTCAGAAACCGGATTCTTTGTTGGAGGTTTTGCCAATATCGGAATATCGGAACAATTCTCTGTTCAACCCGAGGTTTTATATGTTGCCATTAAAGATTTCAACTTTTTGAGCGTTCCAATTTTAGCTAAATATTCGGTTTCAAAAGAATTCGGAATTTTGGCTGGACCAAGTTTGAATTACTTACTTGACGCCGAAGAAGATGAGTTCAAATTAAACATTGATTTTGGAGCTTCTTATGATGTTACAGAAGAAATTGAAGTAAATGCTAAATACTCATTAGGAATGGGCGATGTAAGCATCAGCGGAATTTTTATTGGCGCAGGCTACAAGTTCTAAAACTTAAAATAGTAGTAATGAAAGAAGTCTCAATCTATGGTTGGGACTTTTTTCATGAAAAATTACCCTTAATTACAATTAGTTTGATACAATTCTTTTCCAGAAGCTTGTCCTAAATCCATTATTTTTTTCCAAGTTTTGCAGGCATTTTTTTTGTCACCAGTTTCAAAATATATTTTTGCTATATTATACAAAGCATCAATTTTTAAATAGTTTAAACTGTATGATTTGTCAAAATATTCAATTGCTTTGGTAAACTCTTTATTTTCGTAAGCTTTTAATCCTTCGTTGAAAAATTCTTGTGATTTTGCACTGGTACGTTTTGTTTGACTTCCAACCGTAAAATGAAATTTTTCCAAATCATTAGTAAGGTAAATGATTTTAATTCCGTTCATTCGGTCTTTTTTACATTGCAAAATAAACGGAATCTCAATTGTTTCATATTCTTTAAAATCTGCTAAATCCCATTTATGAAAGCTAGAATCAAGGATTTTCTTTATAGTTTTTATTTTTGAAGGTTCTTTTTTTGAGGAAAAGGTTACTTGAGTTTCAATTTTACTTTCTTTCGGGAAAATTAAAATATTACCAATCAATTCAAAACTTGAAGAATTTTGAGGTATCATTTTATTTAATTCAGCTTCAATTGACACTACAGTTTTTGGAGTAAAATTGATGTTTGCAATTATATTCTTTTCATTTTTAAACTGCTCCTTATTTTTAGCAAATACTGAATTTGATCTCACAAAATAAAATCGTTTTAATTTATCATCGGTTATTCCGTCAACTCGCTCACTGAGAATTAAAGAATCTTGTTTGATGCTTTCAATAATGTAAGATGAAGTTGGTGAAGTCTTAATAAAATTATTTTCTATTATAGCATTAACGCACAAATCACTATCTTTTAAAATAGGATTAGAATTGATGCATAATTTATTTTTGGAAATAGAATATTCTAAAAAAGCTGATTCGTTGGGAACAATATAAAGAGGCTTGCTATGGTCTTTTATTTCTTCTTTGTATCTTATCCATTTACCAATTACGTTGTTAGTAGTAGTTTGCGAAAATGAGATGTTAAAGACAAAAACAATAATAATTGCAGCTATGTTTTTCATTTTGGTTTCTAAATTTGAAGCTAAAAATAAACAAATAACTAATAAACTATTTACTTTTT
>NZ_DQDX01000148.1:1843-13670 GCF_003525665.1 Flavobacterium sp. | reverse complement strand
AATAAACTATTTACTTTTTTATTTTATTTCAAAATTTAAGAATTAGATACAAAAAAAACCGCTGTAGCAATTACAGCGGTTTTCTATTATATTGAAACGTAAATTATTTTACAGAGAAAGTAACTCTTCTTACAATTTGACGCGCTTCTTTAGAATCTTTGTTCACAGAACTATCTTCACCATTAGCAACTACAGTTAATCTTGAAGCATTAATTCCTGAATTAATTGCAATGTTTTTAACAGCATCAGCTCTTCTTTGAGATAGAGCTTTATTGTAACTTACGTCACCAACTTCGTCTGCATATCCAATAATTTGAGCATTTTTAGAAGGATTAGCTTTAAGGTATTTCACTAAGAAATCAACTCCTGAAAGTGATGTGCTTGTTGGTGTATCAGAATTAAAATCGAAGTAAACATTTACAAATCCACCGTTGATTAATTCTTCAATAGTACCGTTTGAAGCAGTAGCATTACCATTTTGACCGTAAGTTTTGTCTAAATAACGTTCTAATTCGTCTGGAACACCATTTTTGTTAACATCAACAGCTTGTCCTTTAGAATTAACAGCAACTCCAGTTGTAGAATTTGGTTCTAAATCATATAAATCTGCAACACCATCTTTGTCAGTATCTGCAAGACCAGTTTCAAGGAATGCAAGTCTTTTTTCTAATGCTTCAATTTCATCTGTTTTGTTTTCAAAATACCAGTCAGCATGTTTTTCGTTTTTACCAAGGTAGAACGTTAAACCAACAGATGCATTCATAACAATTCCATCAATTGCGCTAGTAGTTACTTGGCCCATTCCATCAAAGTTGTTTTGTTGCTTTCCGTTAGCAATTCCAGTGATATCTCCAGTTAAAACGATACTATTGTTTAACTTGATTTGACCAGTTAATCCAAGAATTCCGTTACCCATGTAATCTTCACCTTGAAAACCATTTTTTGACGTTAATTGAGAAGCACCAAATCCACCATGTGCTAATAAACCAAATGTGTTAGTCCAAGTTTCAAAGTTTAAAACTCTACCAATATTTACAACACCTTGTAAACTTGTTCTTAAGTAAGTACTTTCAAAAGGTGCACTTGAGTGTCCATCTTCAAATTTATCATATCCAAAATCTAATTTCATACCAAATTTTGGGTTAAACATATATCTAACTCCTAAATCTGCGTGAAATAAATTAAACGTTTTAGTAAAATAACCAGAACTCAATGTTCTTGATGGTTTGTTAACTCCGCCATTTAATTCAATTGACCATTTGTCAAAACCTGATTCTTTTTTTTCTGTTTCTTGTGCATTTACATTTGCAATAGAAATCATTAAAAAGGATAATAATAGTAAATTCTTCTTCATAATTCTTTAATTTAATTAAACTCGTTCTCTTTTTTAGTGAGATTTTCCTGCAAAGATAGGCCTTTCATACCGACTAGGTTTACATCGTAATTTTAAAATCATACATAATTACCATGTTTGGATTGTAAAATTTCGGGTAATTAAGAATTAAAAAATAACATTGATAGTTATAACCTATTTAGGTAACGTAATACTCAAGAAATGAAGGATAAAGTAAGAAAACTGATAAAAATAATATTTTTGCGATTTTTTATAAATAAACAAAAATTGATGCTTTTCGTCTGTTTAATTGGTTATTTCATCGCATCTTTCGATTAATTAAACGCAGTAATTTTGATGTTTTGACCAATTAAATTCAAAAAAGCCGTCAGGAATAAGCTTGATTTTGTGATAATAGCAATGAATGAATTCTGAGTTGAATAGAATTAATTTGAAGTGCAGAGTGATTTTATAGTTATTGTGTGTGATTTAAGAATAAAAAAAACGCTTATAATTTTATAAGCGTTTCTATTTATTAATCTCTCTTTGGAGTGTTTTTCTTAGCTCGTTTTTCCTCTTTTTTTTCTTTAGCCGTTTTAAGAGGTTCTTTTTTTACAGTTTTTTTTGCGTCTTGACTTTTTGCCATGATATGATTGTGTTAAGTTTATAATCCTAATTCTTTTACTACTTTTTTATTTAAAAGCATTGCCATCAATTTATTTTCTTTGTCTTTGTTTAAAAAGCGCCATTGATTATTAGTTAGTTCATCAGAAATGGCTATCATTGTTGCTATTTTATTGATTTTGAAAGTTGTTTTCTCCTTATCAAATGTTATGTCTTCTGTTTCCATGGTAGATTTTAGTAAATCAATCATCATTTCAACATCTTCCTCTTCTAAGGTTTCTTTTAACGTTAATTCCATAGAAAGATTATGTTTCACAAGACAAATTTTTTGGTCATCGATTGTTTTTATTTCACCATAATTAAAGTTAGGATCAACAGCTAGTATCTTAACTTTCATTTCATCGGTACCATTAAAAGTTGCTATTAAAGCTTCTTTCATCTTATCCCTAGGTATAAATTTGTAAAGTTTTGGATAAGTATAATCTAGGATTTTATCATAATTTAAAGCGATTGTAGCATCATACGTTTTTTGTATTTCTGCTTTTAAAGCATTCAAATCTTGCGAGAAAGAAATAGTTGTAAAAAGAATACAAGCTAGTAAAAAGATAATTTGCTTTTTCATAAATTGTTTTACCAAATATAAATAAAAAATCCCCAACTGCTTTCACAATTGAGGATATTATTTTTAAACTGCAATTTGCAATCTATTTTTTATTCATTAACCAAAACCCATTCGCCAGTGGCTAATAAACTTTCGGCTTTTTTAAATTTCATAGTTTCGGTTTTTCCGGTTGCAACTTGTTTAATAGTTACATTGTCATTGCGATTAATTTTTGGTTGATCACGAACAATGGTTTCTGTTACTTGACGTTGTTGCGTTTGTCCAGCTTCTCTGTTTTGTTCTGCAAGTTCATCACTGTTTGGAATTTCACTTCTAGATTCAGTGTAATTTTCTTTCTGACGTACTTCAGTGCTAGCTTCTTGGATGTTGTTTTGTTGTTGAGGTAAATCACCTTTAAATAAAAATGAAATTACTTCTTTATTTACGCCATCAAGCATTGTTCTAAACAATTTGAATGCTTCCAATTTGTAAATTAGCAATGGATCTTTTTGTTCGTGAACTGCCAATTGAACCGATTGTTTCAGCTCGTCCATTTTACGTAAGTGTTTTTTCCAAGCTTCATCAACTATCGCTAGAGTGATATTTTTCTCAAAATCGGCAACCAATTGTGCACCATTAGATTCGTAAGCTTTTTTCAAATCGGTAACCACATTCAACGATTTAATTCCGTCTGTAAATGGAACAATAATTCGTTCAAATTTATTTCCTTCTTGCTCATAAACATTTGCAATAATTGGGAAAGCCTCACGTGCACTTCTTTCGGTTTTTTCAGTATAATAGTGCATTGCTGCTTTATAAACTTTACCTGTAATTTCTGTTTCAGATAATTTAGAAAAATCACCTTCAGAAATTGGAGAAGTAATAGAGAAATAGCGAATCAATTCAAATTCGAAATTTTTAAAATCTCCTGATGCTTTGTTGTCACCAACGATAACTTCGCAAGTGTCGTACATCATGTTGGCAATGTCTAATTTTAGACGTTCACCATGCAAAGCGTGACGACGACGTTTGTAAACTACTTCACGTTGCGCATTCATAACGTCATCATATTCTAATAAACGTTTACGTGTACCAAAGTTGTTTTCTTCTACTTTTTTCTGAGCTCTTTCAATAGATTTAGTCATCATAGAATGTTGGATAACTTCACCTTCTTTCAATCCCATTCTGTCCATTACTTTTGCAACTCTATCGGAACCAAATAAACGCATTAAGTTATCTTCAAGCGAAACATAAAATTGTGAACTTCCTGGATCACCTTGACGACCAGCACGACCACGCAACTGACGGTCAACACGACGTGAATCGTGACGTTCTGTACCAATAATTGCTAAACCACCAGCAGCTTTTACTTCTGGAGTTAGTTTGATATCGGTTCCACGACCAGCCATATTGGTTGCAATTGTTACTACACCAGGTTTTCCAGCTTCGGCAACAATTTCTGCTTCACTTTTGTGCATTTTCGCATTCAAAACGTTGTGATTAACACCGCGCATTTTTAACATTCGACTTAATAATTCTGAAATTTCTACTGACGTTGTTCCAATTAAAACTGGTCTTCCAGCTGCAGAAAGTTGCGTTACATCTTCAATTACTGCATTGAATTTTTCACGAACCGAACGGTAAATTAAATCTTCTTTATCTTTACGAGCCATTCCTCTGTTGGTCGGAATTTCTACTACGTCTAATTTATAAATTTGCCATAACTCACCAGCTTCTGTTACTGCAGTTCCGGTCATACCAGCCAATTTGCTGTACATACGGAAATAATTTTGCAAGGTAATTGTAGCAAATGTTTGTGTTGCAGCTTCAATCGTTACGTTTTCTTTTGCCTCAATAGCTTGGTGTAATCCATCAGAATAACGACGACCATCCATGATACGACCTGTAGATTCATCTACAATCATCACTTTATTGTCCATGATAACATATTCTGTATCTTTTTCGAATATAGTGTAGGCTTTCAATAACTGCGTAAGTGTATGAATTCGCTCTGATTTTACTGCAAAATCTTGAAATAATTTCTCTTTAGCTTCTGCTTCTTGATCTTTTTCAAGGTTTTGTTTTTCGATGTTGGCAATTTCTGTTCCAATATCTGGAAGAACGAAAAACGTATCATCGGTATCTTGTGATAAGAATTTAATTCCGTTATCAGATAATTCTACTTGATTGTTCTTTTCTTCAATTACAAAATACAATGCTTCGTCAACCATTGGCATCTTGCGATTGTTGTCTTGCATGTATTCGTTTTCAGTTTTTTGAAGTAATTGTTTAATTCCTTCTTCACTTAAAAACTTAATTAATGCTTTGTTTCTTGGATAAGCACGATAGGCTCTTAATAATTGAAAACCACCATCTTTAGTATTTCCTTCTTTAATAAGTTTTTTAGCTTCGGTTAAAAATCCGTTGGCTAACTGACGTTGTAAATTGAAAAGATTTTCGATTTTTGGTTTTAATTCGTTGAATTCGTGACGATCACCGTCTGGAACCGGACCAGAAATAATTAATGGCGTTCTAGCATCATCAATTAATACCGAGTCAACCTCATCGACAATAGCATAATTGTGTTTTCTTTGAACTAAATCTTCTGGCGAATGCGCCATGTTATCTCTTAGGTAATCAAATCCAAATTCGTTATTTGTTCCATAAGTAATGTCGGCTTCATAAGCTTTTCTCCTTGCAACAGAGTTTGGAGAGTGATTATCGATACAATCTACTGTGATTCCGTGGAATTCGAATAAAGGTGCTTTCCATGTACTATCACGTTTTGCTAAATAGTCATTCACGGTTACTAAATGCACGCCATTTCCAGTCAAAGCATTTAAATAAAGTGGAAGTGTCGCTACTAGAGTTTTTCCTTCACCTGTTTGCATTTCAGAAATTTTTCCTTGGTGAAGAACGATACCACCAATCAACTGAACGTCGTAGTGAATCATATCCCAAGTAATTTCTTTTCCAGCAGCATTCCAAGTGTTTGACCAATTGGTTTGATCGCCAACTAAAGTAATGTAAGGTTTTGTCGCCGAAAGTTCTCTATCTTTTTCAGTTGATGTAACTGTAATTGTTGAATTTTCTTTAAAACGTCTAGCAGTTTCTTTCACAACAGCAAATGCTTCTGGAAGAATTTCCATTAATACTTTTTCAGAAATTTCGTAAGCTTCTTTTTCTAAAGCGTCCATGGCATTGTAGATGTCTTCTCTGTCATCAATGTCAATTGTGTTTTCTGCTTTTAGTTTAAGTTCGGCAATTTTAGCATCTTTTTCGGCTCTTGCAAGCTTGATTTTTTCTTTGAAAGTTACAGTTTTTGCTCTTAATTCATCGTGTGACAATGCCATTAATGCACTTTCAAATGATTTTATTTTGACAACTAAAGGTTGGATTGCCTTTACGTCTTTTTGAGATTTATCGCCTACAAATGCTTTAAGTATGCTATTTATGAAACTCATAATGGTTTTATTTTATATTTTTAGTGTTCCGAAAGTTCGGGATTGCGAATTTAAACAAAAAAAAAGCCCCAATGGAGACTTTTCTTCTGTTGTTTTAGTTTATTTTTTAATATTCGTCCTCGTTCCAAAGATAATCTTCGTCAGTTGGATAATCTGGCCAAATTTCTTCCATAGATTCATAAATTTCACCTTCGTCTTCAATAGACTGAAGATTTTCTACTACTTCAAGTGGAGCACCAGCTCTAATTGCGTAATCGATCAACTCATCTTTGGTAGCAGGCCACGGTGCATCACTTAAATACGATGCTAATTCTAATGTCCAATACATCTTCTTTGGGTTTTAATTTGTGCAAAAATAAATTTATTACTGAAAAAGTCAAGTTTTTTTTGATTTATTTTTCAATAAAGTTTAAGAACGTCTTTTTTTAAATTCCAAATTTTAAATTCCAAAATCCAAAAATGCTCTATTTTACTTGCATTACAGGAATTATTTATTGGAATTTGGAATTTGACTTTTGAAGTTTTAAAATACTATTTTCTCGGTATCCATTGTACTTCATCGGCGTTTAAATCGAATGACAACTTCCGTGCCAATACAAAAAGGTAGTCAGAAAGTCGGTTTAGGTACTTAATTACTAGTTCGTCTGTTGGTTCTATGTCATTTAAATGTACGGCTAAACGTTCGGCACGACGGCAAACGCAACGAGCTATATGACAATATGACACAGTTGTGTGTCCGCCTGGAAGAACAAAATGTGTCATTTGCGGAAGCGATTCTTCCATAGCATCGATTTGATTTTCTAGGTATTCGATATCAGATTCTTGAATGCCAAGATTTTGTAGTCTTTTTTCACCATTTTTAAGTGTTTCTTTTTCTGGTGGTGTTGCTAGAATTGCGCCAACGGTAAAAAGTCTATCTTGGACTTCTATTAATACGTTTTTGTAAAGTTGATTTATTTCTTGGTCGCGAATTAATCCGATGTGCGAATTTAATTCGTCTACGGTTCCATAACTTTCTATACGTATGTGGTGTTTGGGAACTCTTGTGCCACCAAAAAGTGCTGTTGTTCCTGTGTCACCTGTTTTTGTGTATACTTTCATTGCTGATATTAGATTTTTGATATTAGATAGTAGATTTTGGAATCTAAATTATTCTAAAGTTTCTTTTTTCAAAGGTAACAAAAATTAAAATGGATTGCCAACTAGCCCTGACAGGAGGAAGTAGCTCTCGTTTTTTAACGAGACTACTTCGTATGGCAGGAATAAGGATTACTGATAAAGCCCAAGCGATTCGCTCCTCACTTCGACAGTGATCAATGTGATAGCTATAAATGATTGGTATTTTGGGTATCGCTTTCAATTAATCCGTCACGAAGGCGAATTACTCTGTGGGCATATTGTGCGATGTCTTCTTCGTGAGTTACAAGAATTACGGTGTTTCCTGAGGCGTGAATGTCTCCAAAAAGTTTCATGATTTCTACCGATGTTTTACTGTCTAGATTTCCTGTTGGCTCATCGGCAAGAATGATAGATGGTTTGTTTACCAAGGCGCGAGCTACGGCAACTCTTTGTCGTTGTCCACCCGAAAGTTGGTTGGGTTGGTGGTCCATTCTATCGGATAGGTTTACTTGTGTAAGCACTTCGGTTGCACGAGCATTTCTTTCTGATTTAGAATATCCTGCGTAAATCATTGGTAAGGCAACGTTGTCTAATGCGGTTGTTCTCGGTAAAAGGTTGAAGGTTTGGAAAACGAATCCGATTTCTTTGTTACGGATTTCGGCCAAATCGTCGTCGTGCATTTGGCTGACGTCTTTTCCGTTAAGGATATAGCTTCCAGAAGTTGGTGTGTCAAGACATCCTAAAAGGTTCATTAAAGTAGATTTTCCTGAACCCGATGGGCCCATCAATGCTACATATTCGCCTTTGTTTATTTGTAAATCGATTCCTTTTAAAACATTAATAATTTCGGTTCCAAGAACGAAATCGCGCTTTATATTGGTGATGTTGATGAGTGGTTGTGACATATCTTCTTTTGACTAATTTATAGCATTAGTAGTTAATAACCGGATAAAGTTACAAACTTTAACAACAAAAAACGAGAATTGTGTAAGATTAAAAAATTAATGTGTAACGCTGCTGATTGATGTTAGGACTAATTTTACATTAAATATTAAAACTTATTAATTATGAAAAAAGGTATAGTAAAATTCGGATTGTTTTCGATGGTGTTACTAGGATTAGTTTCTTGTAAAAATGATGAAAAAGAATTGGCTGATAAAAGAATTAGCGAATTAGAAAGTTATGTGGATTCATTGAAAACAGTTGCTGCTGCAGATATGGAAACCAATTGGGATCAAATTGCTGCAGATTTCGACAGAAAAAGCACGGAAGCTAATGCTGCATTGACAAATTTGGATGAAGAAACAAGAAATGCATCGCAACAAAAGATTGATGCTGCACGTTCTTCTTATGATGGTTTCAAAGTAACTCTTGAAACTAAAGCTGCCGAAACAACTGCAGTTGCTTCTAATCCGAATCAAATGCTACGTGACCGATTTTTTGGTGCTGGTAAAGTAGGTGAGGACATGAACTTTTCTTGGGTAAACAAAGATAATATCTTGAGTGTTTATGATGCTTTCTTTCAATCGTATAAAGACAACAAAGAAAACTTTACAAGAGAAGATTATGATGAAGTAAAATTGATGTATGAAGCATTGGATAGCAGAAAAAATACTGTTGAAAAAGAAGGATTAAGTTCTGAAGACAACGGTAAAATTGCTTCTATCAAATTTAAATTTGGACCAATGTTTAAAATGAACAGAATTGGTGCGAAAAGTAGAGAAACTGCTGAAGCAAAAGAATAATATTAAGTATGATTATTAATTCAGGAAAAGACAATCAGGGATGGTTGTCTTTTTTTTTTATGTTCTAATCACAAAATGTTCTTTTAATTGTTCACTTCTAAAGAAAACAATTCCCCATTGAAAAGTATCAATTGTAACCGTAACTTTAGGATGATTTTTAATTATTCCCCAAGCTTCTTCCATGTCTTTACTCCAATGAATATCATCAAAAATCCATACAGAATCGTTTGTTATTGTTGGAATTAAAAGTTCGAAATACTCCAAAGTTGCTTTTTTGGAATGATTGCCGTCGAAATAAATGAGGTCGTAGGTTGTAGGTTGTAGGTTGTAGGTTTTTAGATAGTCTTCAAATTTTGTATTTATAGATTCAACATTATTGATATTGAATTTTTGTAATTGCAATTGACATTGATTAATTGTATTGGGACAACCTTCTAAAGTAATGACTTTGGTATTTTTACTTCCTAATGACAAAGCCGATGTCGCTAAACCTAACGAAGTTCCAATTTCAAGAATGTTATCAGGCTGAAAATAATTTACAATTCTGAATAATAATTCCGCTCTTTTAGATGAAATCCCAGCGTTTTTTGCAATTTGATTTATAGGTCGTGTATTACTTTTAAAAACTCGCGAACCAGCACCAAAATCAGTCACTTCAATGGTGTTTTTATTTTCTAAAAGAGAATTTCTGTAGTTTTTTAAAATGGAATATTCTGGATATTTTTTTTTATCATAAAAACATTTCGTAACCAAACTATACACAAACGGCGAATGCACTCCGTGTTGATTCTTGGAGTTCCAGAGGAAGTTTAGATATGATTTTATAATCTGTAGCACAGAGTTTCACAGAGTTTTTCACAGAGCCATACAAAGATAATAGAGATTTGTGAATCTCTGTGCTTTTCTCTGTGAATCTCTGTGTAATAATTATTCCATTTTAGAACTCAATTCAAACCAACGTTCTTCTTTTTCTTCCTTCAAATTAATTACTTTTTGAAGTTCTAAAGCTTTCGCTTCAATTTCGTTATCAGCAACTTTCCCTTCAGAAAATAATTGTTCGATTTGTTTCTTTTGATGTTCTAAATCTTTTATTTCTTTCTCGATTTTATTGAATTCTTTTTGTTCGTTAAAATCTAAACCAGACGAAATAGTTTTAGTTTTCCAATTGTTCTTTTCCTTGTTATCATCTTTATTTGCTGGTTCAGCCGAATCTTCATAAGCTCTAAAATCAGAATAATTTCCTGGAAAATTTTCTACAATTCCGTCGCCTCTAAAAACGAATAAATCATCAACAATTTTATCCATAAAATACCTATCGTGAGAAACCACAAGCAAACAACCTGGGAAATCCAACAAGAAACTTTCTAATACATTCAACGTTACGATATCCAAATCATTCGTCGGCTCATCCAAAATCAAGAAATTCGGATTCTGAATCAAAACCGTACATAAATACAATCGTTTCAATTCGCCACCAGAAAGTTTTTCTACAAAATCGTATTGTTTTTTGCTATCAAATAAAAATCGTTCCAACAATTGACTCGCCGAAATCAATTTCCCTTTCATCAACGGAATATATTCTCCGTATTCCTTAATAATATCAATAACGCGTTGTCCCGGTTTTGGGTTAATTCCGCTTTGTGTGTAATAACCAATTTTAATAGTATCACCAGTTACCACTTTACCAGAATCAGTCGGAATCGTTTGTGTCAATAAGTTCAAAAAAGTCGATTTTCCAGTTCCATTTTTACCGATAATTCCAATTCGAGCACCACGCTGAAAATCAAAACTAAAATTTTCTAAAATCTTTTTATCGCCAAACTTTTTCGAAATTTTATGCAACTCAATAATCTTGCTTCCAAGACGTTCCATATTAATTTCAAGTTCAATTTTGTTCTCTTTTCTGCGACTTTCGGCAACTTCTTTTATTTTGTAAAAATCATCTTGACGAGATTTTGACTTGGTAGTTCGTGCTTTCGGTTGTCTTCGCATCCACGCCAATTCCTTTACAAAAAGATTTTGCGCTTTATCAATCGTAGCACTTTCAGAAATTAGACGTTCTTCTTTTTTCTCTAAATAATAAGAGTAATTTCCTTTGTAACTGTATAATTTTCCGTTTTCTAATTCAATGATTTCATTGCAAACGCGTTCTAAAAAGAAACGGTCGTGCGTAACCATAAACAACGTAACATTTTCTTTAGCAAAATAACTTTCTAGCCATTCAATCATCTCTAAATCAAGGTGATTGGTAGGTTCATCCAAAATCAATAAATCAGGTTTATTAATCAAAATAATCGCCAACGAAAGACGTTTTTTCTGTCCACCAGACATGTTTTTCACCTTCAATTTGAAATCCTCCAACTTCAATTTGAATAAAATTTGTTTGAATTGCGTTTCAAAATCCCAAGCATTAAAACGATCCATATCGTCAAACGCTTTCTCATAAGCTTCGCTATCTTCTGGATTTTCAAGTGCTTTTTCGTAACGCTCAATTACGTGTAAAATTTCATTATCACTTGCAAAAATACTTTCCTCCACCGTCAACTCATCTTGCAACTGCGGAACCTGCGACAGAAACGACATTTTAATATCTTTTCTCATCACAACTTGCCCAGTATCAGGCGTATCGTCGCCATTAATAATTTTCATTATTTGGGTTTTTCCCGAGCCATTTTTGGCAATAAAAGCAATTTTTTGGTCCTTATTAATTCCAAAGGAGATGTCCTTAAACAACGTTCGTTCGCCAAATGATTTCGATATATTTTCTACAGAAAGGTAATTCACAAGTGTATTTTTTTTGCAAAAGTAAGTCATTGAAAGCAAGGAAACAATCTTTAATTTAATTAGGAGCGAATGGTTTGGGATTTGTCAGCAATCCATTTTCCTGCTTTTCATTCCAATCTTTTATCAATTGCCTCGGGTTTAAACCCGAGGCAATTGA
>NZ_DQDX01000148.1:1393-1764 GCF_003525665.1 Flavobacterium sp. | reverse complement strand
TTACAAACGAAGTTCACTGAACACAAATAAAAATAAATGTCTAGTGAAGTAATCAGGGCTAGATAGTTTTTGTCGTGCACTTTTGCTTCAATTTTCAAAACAACAATAAATTTAATTTGTATATTTGAGTTTCAAAACTATTTGCTATGAGCGACAATTCAAATAAAAAGGATAAAAAGCTAGACTTAAACAAAGTCGAAGAACCAGCTGCCGAATATTCTACAGAGAAAACTTATGTAAACATTGAAGATCATCCTCTATTTGCAAAAGTTATAGAGAAGTCCAAAAAAGATTTGAAAGAAGGAAAAGGAATTCCTCACGAAGTTGTAATGAAAAATATAAAAGAAAAATATCCTTTTTTAAAATGAGTT
>NZ_DQDX01000148.1:596-1217 GCF_003525665.1 Flavobacterium sp. | reverse complement strand
CTAAAAGCTCAAATAACTCTTGAAGAAGAAATCAATTATATTTTATTTAAGTGGAATTTCAATGAGGTTAGAAAATTTAGTGATTTAGTTGAAGAAAATTTGAGTAGATTATCAATAAACCCTGAGATTGGCATTTATAGCAAAACTCTTAAAGTCTATTGTCTAGTTATTTCTAAGCAAACTACTTTATACTACAGTTTTAATTATGATCAAAAAATAATAGAACTTCACTTTTTTTTCAACAATCAAAAAAATCCTGAAGAATTAAATAAGTTGCTTTAAATTTGTCCAATGCAACTATCCGTAATCATCCTTAACTATAATGTTCGCTACTTTTTAGAGCAATGTGTTTTAAGTGTCCAAAAAGCACTTAAAAACATTGAGGGCGAGATCATTGTAATAGACAACAATTCGTCTGACGATAGTTGTGCGATGATGAAAGAATTGTTTCCTAATGTAAAACTCATTGAAAACAAAGAAAATCTGGGCTTTCCAAAAGGAAATAATATTGGAGTTGCACAGGCCAAAGGCGAATATGTTTGTATTCTAAATCCAGATACTGTTGTTGCAGAAGATACATTTATAAAAATTCTAAATTTTGTCACACTGAGCGCAGTCGAA
>NZ_DQDX01000148.1:0-520 GCF_003525665.1 Flavobacterium sp. | reverse complement strand
GCGCAGTCGAAGTGCCAAATTCAGAAATAGGAATAGTAGGATGTAAACTAATCGACGGAACAGGAAATTTTCTACCAGAAAGTAAACGCGGCATTCCAACACCTTGGGTTGCCTTCACAAAAATCTTCGGATTGTATAAAATTTCAAATGTTTTCGGAAAATATTATGCCCAACATTTAACCGAAAATCACTCAGGAAAAGTAGAGATTCTTGTTGGTGCTTTTATGGTTATGAAACGCGAATTGTATAACGAAATTGGTGGTTTCGACGAAAACTGTTTTATGTATTCCGACGATATTGATTTGAGTTACATGGCTTTGAAAAAAGGAAAAAGTAATTATTATTTCCACGAAACCTCCGTAATTCATTACAAAGGAGAAAGTACCATTCGTGATGAAAAATACATGAAACGTTTTCAAGAAGCAATGAATTTCTTTTATTCTAAACATTTTAAAAAATCTTTTATCTTTGATATTTTCGTGAAAATAGGAGCATTTGTATTTTCATTAATAAAGAAAAA
>NZ_DQDX01000150.1:14386-22156 GCF_003525665.1 Flavobacterium sp. | reverse complement strand
CCAGCGCAGCAAAAAATAGCAGTATCTATACCTTTATTAGCTGATATGATAGATGCCGCTGAAACATATGCCCGTAAACAAAAAAAAGTATTACCCCATTATAATATTGAAACAAAATCAGATCCTAAAACAGATAATAGCTATCATCCCTTGCCCGCCGAATTCGTAGAATTGATTATGCGGGTAGTGCGTAGTAAGAAAATTGAAGCAAGAATAACTATTCAATCTTTTGATCCCAGAACGCTCCAATACTTACACGAGCACTATCCGAATATAAATACCGCGCTATTAATAGAAGATTTCGATAAGCGATCTTTAGCGGAACAATTAAAAGAATTAGGATTCTTACCCACTATTTATAGTCCACATTATTCGTTAGTCACAACCGAACTTTTAGCGCTATGTAAGGCTAAGAAAATAAAAGTTATTCCCTGGACTATAAACGATTTGCCTACGATGCAACGACTAAAAGACATGGGAGTAGATGGGTTGATTTCCGACTTTCCTAATTTGTATAAGGGGATAGGGATGAGGTAATAGGAGATAGGGAATAGGGGATAGTTTTTTTTCAAAATACTAAAACCACGTATAATCGTTCTTCGTAAATAATCTGTCACACAATCAAAAAACTTTTAAAAAAACAGGTTATGAAAATGATTACATTATTGTTCTTGTCGGCATTCGCATTGAACATCACATTCGCACAAAAAATGGAAAAAACTGTTGAAGTAGGTGGTGCAGCTATGTATCCTTCTAAAAACATTATCCAAAATGCAGTAAACTCTGCTGATCACACTACATTGGTAGCAGCAGTAAAAGCCGCTGGACTTGCAGAAACTTTAAGCGGTGAAGGTCCGTTTACAGTATTTGCTCCAACGAACGCAGCATTCGAAAAACTACCAGCTGGAACAGTTGACGGATTATTAAAACCAGAAAGTTTAGAGAAATTAAAAGGTTTGCTTACGTATCACGTAGTTGCAGGAAAATTTGATGCTGCAGCAGTAACAGACGCGATCACAAAAGGAAACGGAAAATATACAGTTACTACTGTTCAAGGCGGAAAAATCGATTTGAGTTTGAAAGACGGAAAAGTTGTTTTAACAGATGCTAACAGAGCAACTTCTACAGTTGCTATTGCAGATGTTGCGGCTTCAAACGGTGTTATTCACGCTATTGACACGGTTGTAATGCCTAAATAATTATTAATTCAAAACGGAAAAACCGCTACAAGATAATTGTAGCGGTTTTTTTATGAATTAACCTTGTGTAAAATAATTAAGCTTTATTTCCAAGTTTTACCTCAGATACTTTGTATGTTTTTCCGTCTGCGCAAGATTCTGCGGCTTTTACTAAATCGTCTGATTTTAATTTGTCTAAATCAAAATTAACGGTTGCCATTTTAGTTTCAAAATCTACTTTGGCATTTTGAACACCATCCATGTCGGCTAATTTTTCTTCAATTGTTTTCGCACAACCCATGGCACAAGTCATTCCTTCAATTTTGAACGAAGCTGTTTCTGGTTTTACTGCGGCAACAATTTCTTTCTTTCCTTTTACTTCTGCTGTTTTGCTCGACGCATCTTTGCATCCAATAAACAATGCTGATGACAAAGCTAAAATAGCAATTGATTTTAAAAATTTCATAATCTATATATTTTAAAAATTTGAGTTCGAAAATTACATTCAATTGTAATGGACAAAATTACAATAAATATACTATGTCAATTCATAAAATTATGTCAAATTTGTACTAAATAAAACTTATGCAAACAGCAACATTAAAATGGTTATTGCTAACTATTTTGGCATTAATTTGGGGAAGTTCTTTTATCTTAATTAAGAAAGGATTAGTTGGTTTATCACCAATGCAATTGGGTTCGTTACGAATTATATTTTCGGCCGTGTTTCTATTGATAATCGGATTTAAAAGCCTAACACAAATCAAGCAATATCAATGGAAATACATTGCTTTAACCTCACTTTTTGGCACGTTTATACCAGCATTTTTATTTGCTGTAGCACAAACACAAATTAGCAGTTCTGTGAGTTCTATTCTAAATTCACTTACACCTTTAAATACATTAATTATTGGTGGATTTGCCTTTGGTTTAACCTTTAAGCGTTCGCAAATTCTTGGCGTAATCATTGGGTTAATTGGAACTTTATTGCTAATTATTAATGGTGCATTAAATCATCCGAATCAGAATTATTGGTACACTATTTTGGTTTTAATTGCATCGATTTGTTATGCTACCAATGTCAATTTGCTCAAAAAATATTTATCCGATGTAAAGCCGTTGAGTATTTCTACAGGAAATTTCGCTGTGATGTTAGTTCCAGCTTTGATTGTGCTTTTTTCAACTGATTTTATGAATGTTGCAGCAAATGCCGAAGTTCAAAATTCGATGATTTACATTGTAATTCTGGGCGTTGTTGGAACTGGAATTGCGAATATTATTTTCTTCAAATTAATTCAAATGTCTTCGCCAGTTTTTGCAACATCAGTCACCTATTTAATTCCGGTTGTGGCTTTCTTTTGGGGATTATTAGACAATGAAATGTTAACTCCTATTCAGTTTATTGGAGCATTTATTATATTGATTGGCGTTTATCTTTCTAGTAAGAAATAGTGGTCAGTGGTCAGTGGTCAGTTTTCAGTTTTCAGTGTTCAGTGTTCAAAATTGTAAAGAAAACAGAAAGTGAGGATTATTTTTAAAAAATATTATGGAATGATTTCTACAAATGTAATTTCGAAACTAAAATTAACTAATATTGTAACTTGTTAATTATAATTTATTTACCAACGAAGGCGGTTTACACACCAAATTATTATAGCAGAATAAATATGAAAAAAATAATTTTAATGCTAACAAGCTTAATAGCTGTTTTGGGATGTTCATCAAGTGATGCAAGTTCAAATATTATTGAAACACCAGAAAATTTAATTGGTTCATGGAAAATAATAGGTTATTATACAACTTTTGATATGGACGCACAACCACCAACTGATAATTTTCATCTTGTTGATTATGTTAATGAAATAACTTTTAACACTAATAAAACTTTTAGCCAAATTACAGGAAATGCAAATCATACTGGAACATACAGTGTTTCTACTGATAATGTATTAACATTAAATTATAAACGAAACTTTCCAACTGAGCCAAATTATAGTGAATCTGTAGAAATTTCTTTATTAAACGAAACTACACTTGAAACCAAAGTGTATTCAAATGAATTTTGTGGCACAGATGCTGTAGTAGGTTATAAATATAATAAAATGAACTAATAGGTAAATTAAACCAAAAAGACCGTTTCAAAAAGTATGAAACGGTCTTTTTAAATTTCAATTAATTTAAAAAAATCATGAAGACGCTTTTAGACAACAAATAATAATAGCAGAATAATAAAATAGTAAATCATGAAAAAAATAATAGCAATTATTATAACGGCAATTGTTTTTGCAAGTTGTTCTAAAGATAACGACACCAACGCTCAATTTAATGTTTCGACTATTGCTGGAAAATGGCAATTAGTAGAATTTCTAGCTGCCAATCCTGATGGTCCAAGTTTAGTTTCAAATGGTCCTATTTTAAATCTTAAATTAGATGGAACATTTACCGACAATAGTTATATCACGCATCCAGGCGGAACTTATTCTGTGTCAAATGATAGTATAATTTCTTTAAACTATGAAACTGTTACAGCGCCGACTGAGACAATATTCCAAAAAATCAGAAGTTTATCTGATACTGAATTAATCTTAGATGATGATTTATCTGTTTCTGGCACAGCTTGTGCAGAAGGTTGCGCAAGAAGGTATTCAAAAGTGACGGATTAAAAATCTTTATTTTTCAAAACCAAAAAGACCGTTTCAAATTAATGAAACGGTCTTTTACTATTTAATTATTTCTTTCTAATTATTGAAAGTCAGCATCAGTAACACCTTCGTTGATTTTTACTTCGCTCATTTTAATGTCTAGTTCAAAACCAACATTCATTACAATATTATAAGGAAGTTTAACTCCTTTTACATCTCTGTAATCATTATAGTAAGTAACTTGAGTTGACTTTTTACCTTGTTTTTCGTCTGTTGTAGATTCTGCAGTTTTTAAACCCGATTTTACATCAAAGTAATGTTTAGTATCACCATCAACAACAACATAAGCGTCAGATCCATTAATTGGTTCAATCGATTCCACTTTAACAGCAGGTTTAGTAGCTAATAAAGTTTCACTAAATAAAACAGCACTTTCTTTCATTTTAGCTAATTCATCACCTTCAAGAACTTTCTTCTGTCCTTGTTGCGACATGTAAGCCGAATTTCCGTTAACTACTTGTTTCATAATCGCTCCCATTCCTGTCATAGATAACTCAACTAACATTCTACCTTTAGAATCAATTTTAGAGTTATAAGCCAAAGGCATTGGTGCTTGAGGTATTTTTGTAGTTCCAGCAGAAACTATAGATTTAACAGATTTAATGTTTTTTTCTCCACCAATTGAAGCAACATAACTATCAATTACCGACTTTACTGTAACATTTGCTGGAACAGGTTTTTTAATAGCAGGTTTCTCTGTAGGATTTCCGAATTTATCGAAATAGAACATTGGAATTTTCAATCTTTCTAAAGCAGGAATAACTTCGCTTCCTTTACCAGTAACGATTATTCTCAAATTGTCTTCAAGAACGTATTTGTTCATTACTCTCATTACGTCATCAGCAGTAACTGCTTCGATTTTTTTGATGTAATTTTCGTAGAAATCTGCTGGTAAACCTTCAGTTTCAATGTTCAATGCATAACGAGCAACCGTTTGAGGTTTTTCAACTTGCATAACAAATCGTCCAATGTAACCCGCTTTTACGTTATTCAAAGTTTCATCCGATACTTTTTCGGTTCTAATTCTTTTAATTTCTTTCATAAATTCAACAACAGCACTGTCCGTAACTGAATTTCTTACTTGAGAATTAGCTTTGAATTTACTAGCCATAAATCTGTTTGAACCTACACTTGAACGTGCACCATAAGTCCAACCATGAGCTTCACGTAAATTCATGTTTAGGTAACTATTAAAGTCACCACCAAGAACTTGATTTGCTACAATTACAGGAAAGAAATCTGGATCAGACAATTTTAATTTTACTGTATTTACCAAAGAAATTTCAGATTGAACTGCATTTGGCATGTCCACAAAGTTGATTTGTGTGTATTGAACATTACTTGGATCAGAATACGTTTGTTGAGGCGCTTTTCCTTTTACCCAAGTTCCGAATAATTTTTCAACTAATTTTTTAGTGTCTTTGTATTTTACATCACCAATAATAACTAAGTACGCTTTCTCTGGAAGAAAATACGTAGCATAATTATTTTTTACGTCTGATAACGATACATTATTAATAGTTTCTTCAGATAAATACTCTCCAGATGGATGATTTTTACCATAAACAAGAACGTTTTCAACACGTCCAGCAACAGCAGGAACGCTTTTCTCTTGAGTTTTTAAACCTTCAATTAATTTTTCTTTTTCTTTATCAAATTCTGCTTGAGTAAAATTTGGATTCAAAGCACCATCGGCCATTAATTCCAAAATTCTTTTAGAATATTTAGATAATCCGCTCGCGAAAGCACCGCTTGAACTAAAGCTAATGTCGGCACCTAAAAAGTCAACTTCTTCATTAAATGCATCTTTTGCAATTTTCTGAGATCCGTTTCCAATTAAGCTACTTGTTAAATCATCAACACCTTTTTTGTTTCCTTCTGCATACGGCGCATTATCGATAGATAAACTAAAAGAAACTCTTGGCAATTTGTGATCTTCTACAACTAATACTTTCAATCCGTTTGGTAATACAAACGAAACTGGTTTTTTAATATTGATAACCGGCGCTGGTCCTGGTTTTGGTTGTGGTCTGTCTTGTGCTTGCATAGTGATAGTTAAAAACAAGCTAGATAATATAATTAGTGATTTTCTCATGATGTCTTATTGTTTATTTTCAGCTTTATCTTTTGCAGGAACGTAATCTAAAATCAATCGTTGATTTGGATTTAAATATTTCTTAGCAATATCTCTAATTTCTTCACGAGTGATTGAACGGTACATTTCAATTTCTGTGTTAATCAAGTTTACATCACCATATAATAGATAGAACGAAGCTAAATTCTCAGCAACACCTTCTACAGATGAATTGCTGTTAACGTAAGTATTATCGTATTTGTTTTTTAATTTTTGCAAATCGTTTTCAGATATTAATTCTGTTTGAAGTTTAACGATTTCTTCATCAATTTCTCTTAAAACGTCTGCTGCAGTGTTTTCACCTTGAGGCATTCCGTAAAGAATGTACATTCCGTAATCTTCTTGATTGAAACTGAAAGCACCAATTTGTAATGCCATTTTCTTATCATCAACAATTTTCTTGTACAATCTTGAACTTTTTCCGTCAGATAAAATAGTAGAAATCATGTCTAAAACTCTAGCATCACGCGTTTTCATTGATGGCGTTCTGTAAGAAGCAACAATCATTGGTTTTTGAATATTCGGATCTTCATAAGTTGCATTTAATTGCGTTGTAATTGGATCTTCAACAAATTTTTCTCTTTTAATTTCTTGACCTCTTGGAATTGGTCCGAAGTATTTCTGAACCCATTCTTTAGTTTTAGCAACATCCATTTGACCTGCAATAACTAGAACTGCGTTATTTGGAGCATAGAATTTTTTATTGAAAGCTTGAAATTCTTCTAAAGTTGCAGCATCAAGATGTTCCATAGAACCAATAGTTGCCCAACGGTATGGATGTTTCACGAACATGTTTTTCTTAACTTGACCAATTAAGTTACCATATGGTGAATTGTCAACTCTTAAACGTTTTTCTTCTTTAACAACTTCGTTTTGAGTATCAACACCAATTTGGTTAATAACAGGATGCATCAATCTTTCAGATTCCATCCATAAACCTAATTCTAAATTGTTAGATGGGAAAACTTCAAAATAGTACGTTCTATCGTCAGAAGTGTTGGCGTTGTTTGTTCCACCATTTCCTGTTACAATTTTAAACCATTCGCCTCTTTTAATGTTTTGAGTTCCTTCAAACAATAAATGTTCGAAAAAGTGAGCAAAACCTGTTCTTTCAGGGTTTTCGTCTTTGGCACCAACGTGGTACATAACAGATGTAATAACTACTGGCGCAGATGGATCATTATGCAAGATAACATGCATTCCATTAGCTAAATCATATTCCTCAAAAGCGACCTTTTGGGCATGAGCTGTTCCTCCAAGCATAAGCAATGAACTTAAAGCGATTAAAGATTTTTTCATAAAAAACTATAAATTTTTAGTTGATAGAGTTATAAGTATGGAATTTCCATAAATGTTACACAAAAATAGATTTTTTTATTGGTTTTAAGAAAAGTAATTAGCACAATATCTCGATGAAGTATAACACACTGATTTTTAATGAAAAACTTTTTCAAAATTGCGTTGCAAGAGAAATATTTATTTGTATATTTGCAACCTTAAAAAAATTAACTAAACAATTTGTTATGTACGCAATCGTAGAGATAGCAGGGCAACAATTTAAAGTAAGCAAAGACTTAAAGGTTTATGTTCACCGTTTGGCTAATGAAGAAGGTTCAAAAGTTTCTTTTGACAAAGTTCTTTTATTAGACGATAATGGTAACGTAACTTTAGGCGCCCCAGCTATAGAAGGTGCTTCTGTTGAAGCAAAAGTGTTACAACACTTAAAAGGTGATAAAGTAATCGTTTTCAAAAAGAA
>NZ_DQDX01000150.1:13566-14321 GCF_003525665.1 Flavobacterium sp. | reverse complement strand
AAGTAATCGTTTTCAAAAAGAAAAGAAGAAAAGGTTACAAAAAGAGAAACGGTCACCGTCAGTATTTAACACAAATTCTTATTGAAGGAATTAGTGCTACTGGTGGAAAAAAAGCTACTCCAGCTCCTAAAAAAGAAGCAGCTCCAAAAGCTGAGAAACTTGTAGAAGCAGTTGAAGAAAAAGCACCAAAAGCTCCAAAAGCATCTAAAAAAGGTGATGATCTAGTAATTATTGAAGGAATTGGTCCAAAAGCTGCTGAAGCATTAGTTGCTGCTGGAATTGATACATTTGCAAAACTTGCTGCTGCATCTGCTGATTCTGTAAAAGAAATTTTAGACGCATCAACTAACAAAGTACAACATTTAGATCCAACTACTTGGGCGCAACAAGCACAACTTGCTGCAGATGGTAAAATGGACGAATTAAAAAAATTACAAGATGAGTTAAACGGTGGAAAAGCTGTTTAATTTTAGTATTAACTTATAAAACCCAAACATCATGGCTCACAAGAAAGGTGTCGGTAGTTCGAAGAATGGTAGAGAATCACATTCTAAACGTTTAGGCGTTAAGATATATGGTGGTCAAGCTGCAATTGCTGGAAACATTATCGTAAGACAAAGAGGTTCAAAACACAATCCAGGAGAAAACGTTTACATTAGTAAAGATCACACTTTACATGCAAGAGTTGATGGAGTAGTGAAATTTCAGAAAAAAGCTGGCGATAAGTCATTTGTTTCTGTAATTCCTTTTGAAGA
>NZ_DQDX01000150.1:6128-13469 GCF_003525665.1 Flavobacterium sp. | reverse complement strand
CTTTTTTTTATTTTTTTATTGTTTTTTTTTTTTATAATTTTTTAAGGAGCGAATTCCCGAAGCTTCGGGATTGGTTCTTTTTGGTTTCCCTATTCCTGTTATTCGTTCTATCTCGTCCCAAAAGACGAGATGCCACTACTATCAGTCCCGAAGTTTCGGGATAGATTGGTTTTGTCTTTTGTAAAATCAGAATTCCAATACAGCTTTTTCTTAATTTTTAGCATTAAAAAAAAGTGAGAATTTAATCAAAACTTCTCATGAAAACTATTGCCCTAGCCCAGATAGCAATGGAAATCCTTGTGAAAAGAACCGCCAATTTTTCTTGACAAAAAAGAGCGACCATAGAAGCTCCTTTTTTGTCTTAGAAAAATGGTGGTTGTTGAGCAAGATTGCAATGGATAGCTGGAAGTAGCTTCAAAAAAGTAGACTTCACCTAATAAATCAAGCTCAGGATGCGAATCTGTTTTTAATTGGCTTTAATGCTAAGTTGAGAATCTGAAACAAGTTCAGATTAAAAAAAAAACCATCCGAATTAACGAATGGTTTTGGTTTTATTCTTCGATTTCCTTCATTTTAAAGGACTCCATGAATGCTGTGGTGTAATTTCCAGCAACATAATCGGGTTCGTCCATTAATTGTCTGTGGAAAGGTATTGTGGTTTTTATTCCTTCAATATAAAACTCGTCTAGTGCGCGTTTCATTTTGCTAATTGCTTCTTCTCTTGTTTGCGCCGTTGTAATTAACTTGGCGATCATTGAGTCGTAGTTTGGCGGAATCGTGTAACCTGCGTAAACGTGTGTATCTAGACGCACTCCGTGTCCGCCTGGCGCATGAAGCACAGTGATTTTACCTGGTGAAGGACGGAAATCATTGTATGGATCTTCGGCGTTGATACGGCATTCTATTGCATGCAGATTTGGATAGTAATTTTTTCCTGAAATTGGTACTCCAGCAGCAACTAGAATTTGCTCACGAATTAAATCGTAATCTACAACTTGTTCTGTAATTGGGTGCTCTACTTGGATACGAGTATTCATTTCCATGAAGTAGAAATTTCTGTGTTTATCAACCAAGAATTCTACAGTTCCAGCGCCTTCATATTGAATATATTCGGCTGCTTTTACTGCTGCTTGTCCCATTTTTTCACGTAATTCATCGGTCATGAATGGTGATGGCGTTTCTTCGGTTAATTTTTGGTGACGTCTTTGAACAGAACAATCTCTTTCTGAAAGATGACATGCTTTTCCGTAAGAATCTCCAACAACTTGAATTTCAATATGACGTGGTTCTTCAATAAGTTTTTCCATGTACATACCATCGTTTCCGAATGCTGCTGCAGCTTCTTGACGTGCACTTTCCCAAGCTTTAAGTAAATCTTCTTCTTTCCAAATGGCACGCATTCCTTTTCCACCACCACCAGCAGTTGCTTTCATCATAACAGGATAACCTATTTCTTTAGCTACTTTTTGAGCGTCTTCAAAAGAATCTAAAATTCCCTCAGAACCTGGCACACATGGAACTCCTGCTTCAATCATAGTAGATTTGGCAGTAGCCTTATCTCCCATTTTTTCAATCATTTCTGGAGAAGCACCAATAAACTTGATTCCGTGTTCTTGACAAATTTTGGAAAATTTAGCATTTTCAGACAAGAAACCATATCCTGGGTGAATTGCATCTGCGTTAGTGATTTCGGCAGCTGCAATAATATTTGACATTTTTAAGTAAGATAAATTACTTGGTGGCGGACCGATGCAAACGGCTTCGTCTGCAAATTTAACGTGCAAACTTTCGGCATCGGCAGTAGAATAAACTGCTACTGTCTTGATGCCCATTTCTCTGCAGGTTCTAATTACTCTAAGAGCAATTTCGCCTCTGTTGGCAATTAATATTTTTTTAAACATCTTATTTTTTTTAAAATTCAAAAAACAAATTCCAAACTCCAATACCTAAGAAATAAACTTGGGCTTTGGAATTTAAAATATTGGAATTTAAAATTATGATGGATCTACTAAGAATAAAGGTTGGTCAAATTCTACTGGAGACATATCATCAACTAGAATTTTTACAATTTTACCTGAAATTTCAGCTTCAATTTCGTTGAATAATTTCATTGCTTCAACTACGCAAAGTACATCGCCTTTACCAATTGATGTTCCAACTTCTACAAACGATGGTTTGTCTGGAGCTGGTTTTCTGTAGAAAGTACCAATCATTGGAGATTTGATAGTTACGTATTTTGCATTTTCATCAACCGCTGGCGCTGCTGGAGCAACTGGAGCTTGTGCTGCTGGAGCAACTGGAGCTGCTTGTTGAAGCGTTTGTTGCATTGGAGCTTGTTGCACGTAAGTGATATCAGGAGAGTTTCCTTCTAAAGTTGTTCTGATAGTGATTTTAATGTCACCAGTTTCTAACTTTACTTCTGCAACGCCTGAATTAGATACAAATTTGATTAGGTTTTGAATTTCTTTTAAATCCATAATTATTTGTTTTAGTTATAGTTTATTGTTTGTTGTATGCCCATTTAAGGTAGATTGAACCCCAAGTAAATCCGCCACCAAAAGCAGCAAAGATTAGGTTGTCTCCTTTTTTGAATTTGTTTTCAAAATCACTCAGAAGCAAAGGTAATGTTCCTGAGGTTGTATTTCCGTATTTATGTATGTTTACTAACACTTTTTCTTCGTCAAGATCCATTCTTGAAGCCGTTGCGTCAATAATTCTTTTATTAGCTTGATGTGCAATTAACCAATCTACGTTGTCCTTGGTCAAATTGTTACGTTGCATAATTTTTTCGCTTACATCTGCCATTCCCGAAACTGCATATTTAAAAACAGTTTTACCATCTTGAAAAACAAAATGTTGGCTGTTTTCTACAGTTTCTTTGGAAGCTGGTAAAATAGAACCACCAGCATCAATTTTTAAGTATTCTCTACCGATACCATCTGAACGTAAAAACTCATCTTGCAAACCAAGACCTTCATAATTAGGTTCGAATAATGCAGCTCCTGCACCATCACCAAAGATGATACACGTTGCTCTATCAGTATAGTCTATTATTGATGACATTTTATCGGCACCAATTAAAAGTACTTTTTTATATCTACCTGTTTGTATGTATGCGGCTGCGGCTGACATTCCGTAAAGAAAGCTTGAACAAGCAGCAGATAAATCATAAGCAAAAGCATTTACTGCTCCAATCTGGGTTGCTACATAAACTCCTGTTGTTGCCACTGGCATATCTGGAGTTGCTGTTGCCATAATTACCAAATCAATTTCGGCTGGATTTATATTACCTCTTTTTAGTAAATCTTGGGCAGCTTTTATGGCTAAATAAGAAGTTCCTTTGCCAGATTCTTTTAGTAACCGTCTTTCTTTTATCCCGGTTCGCGTAGTTATCCATTCGTCATTGGTGTCAACCAAAGTTTCTAGAACCTGATTTGAAAGAACAAAATCGGGAACATAACCACCGACTGCGGTAATTGCGGCTGTAATTGTACTCATATTACTATTTTATAATCTCTTAAAAAAAGTGAATTTAAAAGAGGTGGAATTTACAAAAAAATATTTAGTTATAATTTAAAATTTACAAAAAACAAAAAACTCTCACAGAGTGAGAGTTTAAATGTAAATTTAAATATATATTAAGCAGCAGCTACTGATTTATCAATAACTACTTGACCTCTGTAATACATTTTACCTTCATGCCAGTAAGCTCTGTGGTATAAATGAGCTTCTCCTGTAATTGGACAAGTTGCAATTGTAGCAGCAGTTGCTTTGTAATGAGTTCTTCTCTTATCTCTTCTTGTTTTCGAGATTTTTCTTTTAGGATGTGCCATTTTACTATATTATTTATCCGTTAATAGTTGTTTTAACTTGTCCCAACGTGGGTCAATATCTTCTTCTTTTTTACTCTCTTTTTTTTGTTCTTTTATTGATAATTTAGATAATTTATCTAATGTTTCTGTTTGCAAAGTACCATCTTTTATACCAGGATGAACTCTTTTTAACGGAACCGAAAGCACAATCATTTCATAAATGTACTGTGAAACATCTATTTGATGCTCTCCATGTGGCAATATTAACAACTCTTCGTTGTCATTATTAAACTCCTCTCCAAAATTAACTACCAATTTAATTTTACCTTTTATGGGTAAATCAAACATTTCGTTAGTTAAATCACATGGCACATGAATTGTACCTTTGTGTTTGAAAGAAAGCTCCAACATGGTGCTTTTTTTATCTAAAACTATGTTTACTTTAATATCACAATCTTCATATTCGTGATAATCAAAGCTATCAAAGAACGCTTTTTTTATTTGAAACTCAAATTGATGCTTTCCTAACTTTAACCCTATAAACGGAATTAAAAATTCATTTGTAACTTTCATCATTTCATCAATTTGTCCAATCCGAAGATTCGGCTTTGGGAGTGCAAAGATATAAATTTATTGTAAAACCAAAAGCGTTATTAACCTTTTTTTGTTTCTAATTGTTTTTCTTTAACTTTTAGAGGGTTTTTTGAAAGGTCTAAATACTCATTTCTAGCGTGATAGATGTCGATTGCGAGATAAACTGCTTCTTTAAATGAAGTGAAATCGGCTAATCCTTTTCCTGCAATTTCATAGGCAGTTCCATGATCTGGCGATGTTCTAATCTTGTTTAAACCAGCAGTATAGTTCACTCCGTTACCAAAAGACAATGTTTTAAACGGAATTAATCCTTGATCGTGGTAGGTCGCAATCACAGCATCAAACTTTTCATATTGTGCGCTTCCGAAAAATCCATCGGCAGAATATGGGCCAAATGCTAAAATTCCTTTTTCAAATATTTTTTTTATGGTTGGTTTTAAAATTTCGTCATCTTCTTTACCAATTACTCCATTATCTCCAGCATGAGGATTTAAAGATAAAACTGCAATTTTAGGTTTATTGATGCTAAAATCTTGCTTTAATGTAGCGTTGATAGTTTCGATTTTTTGAGTGATTAATTTCTCAGTCAAATGTTTTGCAACCTCATTTACAGGAATATGATCGGTAATTAGACCCACTCTTAAATTATCTTGAACCATCAACATCAATGCGTTTCCTTCTAATTCTTGATCAAGATAATCGGTATGACCAGGAAATTTAAAATCTTCTGATTGAATATTGTATTTATTGATTGGCGCAGTTACTAAAACATCAACCAATCCATCTTTTAAAGCAGTTGTTGCAGCAACAAACGATTTTATGGCATACTTACCAACATTCTCGTCGTTTTGACCATAATTAATATCAACACCTTCACGCCAAACGTTTAAAACATTAATTTTTCCTTTTACTAATTGCTCTATTTTATCAATTCCGTGAAGAGCGACATCAGAGTTCAGGTTTTTTTTAATGAAGGATAAAATTTTGACATTAGCAAAAATCACTGGTGTACAAAGCTCCAACATTCGAGCATCTTCAAATGTTTTAAGGATAACTTCGCTTCCAATACCGTTTAAATCTCCAATTGAAATTCCGACGATAATATTTTCTGCTTTTTTCATGGCGATTTGTTCTTATTTATTGCTAATTTTGAAGTGCAAATTTAGTAAAATAAAACGACAAATGTTTACAGGAATTATAGAAACCCTAGGAATAATTAAAGACTTAAAGAAAGAAGGCGAAAACCTTCATATTACCATAAACTCTTCAATTACAAATGAATTAAAAATTGACCAAAGCGTTGCTCATAACGGCGTATGTTTAACTGTGGTTGCTATCGAAAACGATAATTACACCGTTACAGCAATTAAAGAAACGATTGATAAAACAAATCTTGGCGAATGGAAACTGGATGATGTTGTAAATCTTGAAAGAGCTATGAAACTTGGCGATCGATTGGACGGTCACATTGTACAAGGTCATGTGGATCAAACTGGAATTTGTAAAGCCATTGAAGAAGCTAACGGAAGTTGGTATTTTACATTTGAGTACAATAAAGATTTAAATAATCTTACTATAGAGAAAGGCTCAATAACTGTTAATGGTGTTAGTTTAACGGTTGTAAATTCTAAAACTAATGAATTTAGTGTTGCTATAATTCCGTACACTTATGAGCATACTAATTTTAAAAACTTTAAAGTGGGTACAAAAATAAATTTGGAATTTGATGTTATTGGAAAGTATGTTTCTAAATTACACTCTATGAATCAATAAATTGCAAATCAGATTACTAAAAAAAGCTTCAATTATTTTGAAGCTTTTTTTATTTTTTTATTTATGATATACATTCCAAAAAAGAATGAAATGATGAGCAATACATATATTCCTCCATCAATTGGCGTTCCTGGCGGAGGCGGAATTGGCGGCGGTGGATTTGGTGCTGCAAACATTACATTGCAGGATAAAATACCTATTATAATCTTAATATACTTATTCGGGGCAAGACTCATGGGCGTAAAAGTAAAAAAAAAAAATCTTTATCAAAATAATTTGACGTATAATTTTGCTACAAAACCGTTTAACGACAATTTGTTAACTTATCAGAAGCTTCGGTTAATATTAACGTAATATTTAGACTTTTAGTTTTTTCAAATAAAAAAAGACTTCAAATATGAAGTCTTTTTTTAAAAAGTGGTCCCACTTGGAATCGAACCAAGCACCTACTGATTATGAGTCAGTTGCTCTAACCGAATGAGCTATAGGACCAATTATGAGGTTGCAATATTACTACTATTTTTAATTTATTGCAAGTATTTTACAGTAGGATTTAGATATTATTTCTAATATTCTCTAAATCAAACTTGTTATTCTATTTCTTGACACAATTCTATTAATACACCATTAGTAGTTTTTGGATGCAAAAATGCTACTAATTTATTATCGGCGCCTTTTTTAGGAATTTCATTTAACACTATAAATCCTTCATCTTGTAATCGTTTTATTTCTGATACAATGTCTTTTACATCAAAAGCTATGTGGTGAATTCCTTCTCCTTTTTTTTCTAGAAATTTAGCAATTGGGCTTTCTGGATTGGTAGCTTCTAGCAGTTCGATTTTGTTTGGTCCGTTCATGAAAAAAGAGGTTTTTACGCCTTCACTGGCAACTTCTTCTTGTTTGTAGGCTGGCGCGCCAAATAGTTTTTCGAATAATTGATTGGATTCTTCCAGGTCTTTTACCGCTATACCGATGTGTTCTATTTTTCTCATTGCTTCTTGATTTCTTCTACAAAGTTAACAAAAATTAAAATGATTTACTGTTTAGCCCTGATTACTTCACGTTGCTTTTATTTTCATTTGTGTTCAGTGAACTACGTTTGCAGCAAATATCCTTTTTTTGTAAAAAAAAAGATATTGCGTAAAGCAGGAAAATGGACTAC
>NZ_DQDX01000150.1:0-6080 GCF_003525665.1 Flavobacterium sp. | reverse complement strand
AGCCATTCGCTTCTAATTATTTAAGAGAAAAATCGTATTTTTGCCGAATGGAAACAAATAGACAGAAAAAAATAGGAAGCGTTCTACAAAATGATTTGGTTGATATTCTTCAAGGTGAAGTGAGAAAAAACGGACTTACAAATTTGATAATTTCGGTTTCTAAGGTTATTGTTACTACAGATTTAGGAGTTGCAAGAGTATATTTGAGTGTTTTTCCTCAAGATAAAGCTGCCGAAATTTTGGCTGCTGTGAAATCGAATATGCCGCTGATTAAACATGATTTATCACAACGTGTGAAATTGCAATTGAGAAAAGTACCTAATCTTTCTTTTTACATTGATGACTCGTTGGATTATATCGAGAAAATTGATAATGCGCTTTCTGCAAAGGAAAATCCAATTGAAAATCGTGATCTTTTAGAAAAACGTAAAAAAGCGTAAGTGAATTTCCCACTTTACATAGCCAAACGCTACATTTTTAGTAAAAGCAAGAATAATGCTATTAATATTATTTCCCGAATTGCTTCGGGTGGAATTATTTTTAGTACGATGGCTTTGTTTATAGTATTGTCGGTTTTTAGTGGATTACGAGTTTTTAGTTTGTCGTTTTCGAATGATTTTGATCCCGATTTTAAGGCGAATCCTAAAAGTGGAAAATCGTTTGAAATTTCTGCCAATCAAGAAAAGCAACTCAAAAATATTGATGGAATTGCCAGTTTTAGTAAGGTAATTGAAGAACGCGTGCTTTTTTCTTTTAGCGGAAAACAACAAGTTACTTTTATAAAAGGTGTTGATTCTAATTTTGTTCATGTTAATAAAGCTTCTCAAAAACTTTTTAACGGATCTTGGTTCAAACCAAAAACGGTTCAGGTTGTTGTTGGTTATGGAATTTCACAAAAATTATCGTTAGGATTATTTGATTTCAATAATCAGTTAGAAGTTTTTGTACCAAAACCTGGAAAAGGAGCTATCGAAAATCCGGATGATGCTTTTAATAAATCAGTTATAATTCCGGTTGGAATTTTTGCAACTAATAATGAAGAGCTCGATTCTAAATATGTTTTTGCCGATTTAGGATTGACGCAAGAATTATTAGAATACAAACCCAATCAAATTTCGGGAATTGAATTTAAAACAAAACCCAATGCTGATGAAGATGCCATTCGAACTGAAATAGCAAAAATATTAAACAATAAAGTAGAAGTTAAGAACCGAGCGGAACTGAATGCTACTTTATATAAGATGCTAAATACCGAAAACATTGCCGTTTACCTAATCTGTACTTTAGTGATAATTATTGCGCTTTTCAACTTAATTGGCGCTTTGATTATGATGGTTTTAGATAAAAAAGCCAATTTAAAAACGCTTTACAATTTAGGAACCGAAGTAAAAGATTTGAGAAAGATATTCTTACTTCAAGGAACATTATTGAGTGTTTTAGGTGGAATTATCGGACTTGTTTTAGGAATTATTGTTGTTATAATTCAACAGCAATTCAATCTAATTATGATTACCGAGAGTTTGGCTTATCCTGTGGTTTTTTCGATTCAAAATGTACTTATTGTTTTTGGAACGATTGTAACACTTGGATTTATTGCAAGTTTGATTGCAAGTAGTCGTGTTAGTAAAAAATTATTAGATTAAAAAACCTGATAATCAGAATAGATTTCTTGAATTTCATCTAAAGCTTTGAATAACTCCTCTGGATCTTCGATG
The DNA here is from genome assembly GCF_003525665.1 of Flavobacterium sp. Lineage (GTDB taxonomy): Bacteria > Bacteroidota > Bacteroidia > Flavobacteriales > Flavobacteriaceae > Flavobacterium. The sequence continues at coordinate 4,365 of NZ_DQDX01000150.1, read as the reverse complement.
GTTACTAATTTTAATCTAAATTCTTTAAAATTGGCAATTCCTTTGAAGTAATTGGTGTAATGACGACGCATTTCAATAATTCCAAGGCGTTCACCTTTCCAATCCATTGACCAAGTCAAGTGATTTCTTGCAGCTTCTACTCTATCGGAAATTGTTGGTTTTGCTAAATGTTCTCCTGTAGCAAAATAATGTTTGATTTCGTTAAAAATCCAAGGATAACCAATTGCTGCACGACCAATCATCATTCCGTCAAGGCCGAATTTATTTTTATATTCTAATGCTTTTTCTGGAGAATCGATATCGCCGTTTCCGAAGATTGGCATTGTGATCCTAGGATTATTTTTCACTCGTTCAATATGAGTCCAATCAGAATGGCCTTTGTACATTTGCGCACGAGTTCTTGCATGAACCGTTAAGGCTTGCACACCAATATCTTGTAGTCTTTCAGCAACCTCATCAATATTTATAGAATTTTCATCCCAACCTAATCTAGTTTTAACCGTTACCGGAAGCGATGTTCCTTTAATAACTGCTTTTGTTAAGCGAATCATCAAATCTACATCTTTCAAAACTCCTGCGCCTGCACCTTTGCAAACTACTTTTTTTACTGGACAACCAAAATTGATATCCACCAAATCGGGTTGAACAGCATCGACAATTCGTGAAGACATCTCCATTGCCTCTTCATCACCACCAAATATTTGGATTCCAACTGGTCGTTCGTAATCGAAAATATCCAATTTCATTCTGCTTTTTACGGCATCACGAATCAATCCTTCCGAAGAAATAAATTCGGAATACATTAAATCGGCACCGTGCAATTTACACAACCTACGAAATGGTGGATCACTCACGTCTTCCATCGGCGCAAGTAATAGCGGAAAATCTGGTAATATGATGTTGCCTATTTTGGGCATTGGATTAATTTTTTTTGCAAAAATACAAAATTTTGTTGGTTTCAAGTTTAAGGTTTCAAGTTTCAGACATATAAATCAAAACTTTACTTTATATTTGCAGATTAATTCCTTATTATTGGAATATTGCGTTAGGGATTACTTCACATAACTTTTATTTTTATAGGAGTTCAGTGAATTTTATTTGCAGTGAAAATCCTTTTACTTTTTTCTTTAAAAAGTAAAAGATTGCAACGAAAAGCCCGACCGCTTTTTCAGCGGAAACGCCCAAAAAATTGACAGAAAACGAAGATGAAAAATATTAGAAATTTTTGCATTATTGCACATATTGACCACGGAAAAAGTACGCTTGCCGATAGACTTCTTGGCGCAACACAAACCGTTACTGCTCGTGAAGAAAAAGCACAATTGCTTGACAACATGGACTTGGAGCGTGAACGTGGAATTACCATAAAAAGTCACGCCATTCAAATGGAATATACTTATAAAGGTGAACAATACATTTTGAATTTAATTGATACACCTGGACACGTAGATTTTTCGTATGAAGTTTCTCGTTCGATTGCGGCTTGCGAAGGTGCGTTACTAATTGTTGATGCTGCACAAAGTATTCAGGCTCAAACGATTTCTAATTTATATTTGGCTTTAGAAAACGACTTGGAAATTATTCCGGTTTTGAATAAAGTCGATTTACCAAGTGCAAATCCTGAAGAAGTTAGTGACGATATAATAGATTTATTAGGTTGTAAACTAGAAGATATTATTCACGCTTCAGGTAAAACTGGATTTGGTGTTGAAAATATTCTTGCTGCAATTATTGAGAAAATTCCTGCTCCAAAAGGTAATGTTGATGAACCATTACAGGCGTTAATTTTTGATTCACATTACAATCCGTTTCGTGGAATTGAAGTTATTTTCCGTGTAAAAAATGGTGAGATAAAGAAAGGTCAGAAGATTAAATTCATGGCTACAGGCAATGAATATTTCGCTGATGAAGTAGGAACTTTGAAGTTGAATCAGGTTCCGAAAAACGTTATTTCTACTGGCGATGTTGGATATTTAATCTCTGGAATTAAAGAAGCAAAAGAAGTAAAAGTTGGTGATACCTTAACGGATGCAAAAACGCCAACAACAAATATGATTACCGGATTTGAAGATGTAAAACCAATGGTTTTCGCCGGAATTTATCCTGTGGATACCGACGATTTTGAAGATTTGCGTGCTTCCATGGAAAAACTACAATTGAACGATGCTTCGTTGGTTTTTGCTGCAGAAAGTTCGGCTGCTTTAGGATTTGGTTTCCGTTGTGGATTCTTAGGAATGTTGCACTTAGAAATTATTCAAGAACGATTGGAACGCGAATACGATATGACTGTAATTACTACAGTTCCCAACGTTTCGTATTTGGCTTACACCAAAAAAGATCCAGAAGTTTCATTTGTAATTAACAATCCATCCGATTTACCAGAACCTTCAAAATTAGACCGAGTTGAAGAACCGTATATAAAAGCAACCATCATTACCAAAGCCGATTATGTTGGAAATGTAATGAGTTTGTGTATCGAAAAACGTGGTGTAATTACCAATCAAACGTATTTGACGACAGAACGAGTTGAATTAACTTTTGATATGCCATTGGCTGAAATTGTATTCGATTTTTATGATCGATTGAAAACAGTTTCTAAAGGTTACGCCTCATTTGATTATTCTCCAATTGGAATGCGAACTTCTAAATTGGTGAAACTTGATGTGTTATTAAACGCACAATCGGTTGATGCTCTTTCTGCGTTGATTCACGAAAGTAATGCCTACACTATTGGTAAAAAAATGTGTGAGAAATTACGCGAATTAATACCAAGACAACAATTTGACATTCCGATTCAGGCAGCCATTGGAGCAAAAATTATTGCTCGTGAAACTATAAAAGCGTTAAGAAAAGACGTTACTGCAAAATGTTATGGTGGTGATATTTCGAGAAAACGTAAACTTCTTGAAAAACAGAAAAAAGGTAAAAAGAGAATGCGTTTGGTAGGAAATGTTGAAATTCCACAAGAAGCGTTTATGGCTGTTTTGAAGTTGAATGATTAATTTTTTTAGAATAAAGAAAATAGAGAATAGAATATAGACAAAACCCAATGACGAAAGTTGTTGGGTTTTTTGTTTTACTTTTGTTTTTTTTAGTAACTTTGTTATATGGACTCCATTAATTTAAATATCAAATTAGATATAAACCAACTATTAGAAGCGGTTAAACAATTATCTCCAACAGATAGATTGAAAATTAATGACGCAATATGGAATGATGAAATAGAAATTCCTATTGAACACCAAAAAATAGTTTTAGATCGAGTTTCTGAGTCACAAATTGACCCAAACAGACTATTAGATTGGGAGGAAGTTTCTAAAAATTTATAATTTTGATTTATGAGTTAAAAATTGATGTTGATGCTTTTAAAGACATTCAGCAAGCAAGAGATTGGTACGAAATTCAATCAAAAGGATTGGGCAAGCGTTATGCTACCCAAGTAAAAAAGCAAATCAATTCATTAAAGAAAGATCCTTATATTTTTTCCATAAAATACAATGAAATTCGTTGTAGAAAAATTGAAAAATTCCCATTTCTGATTCATTACAAAATTAATGAGGAATTGAAAATTGTTGCCGTTTTTGCAGTATTTCATACTTCTAGAAATCCTGAAATTTGGAAAAGAAATACAGGTAAGTAAAAATTATTCTATTTCACCTAACAGCCTCATCACATCTTCTGCTTTAAAAAGTTGTGTTCCTTCGTTCATAGTCGCAGCAGTTCCACAACAAACACCTATTTGGATTACTTCTTTTAGCGTTTTATTTTGTGATAATGCCCAAACCATTCCGCCAACCATGCTATCGCCTGCGCCAACGGTACTTTTCTTTTCTACTTTTGGTGCTTTTACTAAATGTGTTTCATCTTTTGTGACCAAAATTGCACCGTCAGCACCAAGTGAAACTACCACAATTTCGGCACTTTTATTTTCGATGAGTTTTTTTGCTGCTTTTTCTACTTCTGGTAACTCTAGCCTTTCGACTCCAATTAGTTTTGCTAATTCGCCAATGTTGGGTTTGATCAAATAAACGCCAGTTTCTAATACTTTTTGCAAGGCTTCGCCAGAAGTATCAACGATAACTTTTATGTTTGATTCTTTAGCGATTTCTGCTATTTTTTGATAAAAATTGGTTGCTAATCCTTCGTTCAAACTTCCGCTGATGACTAGATAATCAGTTTTCAGCTCTTTTATGGTTTGGAGGATTTTATTTTTTTCATCTTCATGAAATTCATTTCCTGGAAATCCGAATCTATATTGTGCTTTGGTTTTATTTTCGAATGCAATGAAATTTTCTCTGGTCCAATTTTTAGTTTTGATTACACAACTTTCTAGATTTTCATTCTTAATTAAATCTTCCAACATTT
>NZ_DQDX01000177.1:1115-4792 GCF_003525665.1 Flavobacterium sp. | reverse complement strand
CCGATAAGTAGATTAAAATGAAAAACAAATATCTAAAAGTATTTTCTAATTGTATAGTTTCAAAAGGATCAAGTCGTAGTTTAATTTTAGATATACAAAGAGAGAGTTTTATTGCCATTCCTGATACTTTTGAAGAATTTATTAATTTGATAAAACAAAAAAAATCTTTAATTGACATATATAAAATCTATGGGATTGAAAATAAAATTGTAATTAATGAGTATATTGATTTTCTTTTAGAGAATGAATATGGTTTTATTTGTGAAAATGAAGAGTTCGATAATTTTATTGATATGGATTATTCTTTTGAATTCCCTGCTCATATTACTAATTGTATAATTGAATTCTCAAAAAAAACTTCAAATAATTTGGACATGATTCTTAATGGTCTAGATAAATTAATGTGCAATAATGTACAATTTATTATTTATGACCAAGTATCCATTGAAGAACTAATAGAATTACTTGTAAAAACAAAAGATTTAGAAGTAAAGGGAATTGAATTGATTATTGAATACTCAGAACTTTTTTTAGATTTTATATCTAAAATTGATAAAATCAATTTTAGAGTTGTTTCAATCACAATTTACAACTCTAAAGATAAACCTAAATATCAAGATGACACAACATTTTCAATTAATTATATAGACAAAAAAATAGATTCTTTTAAACATTGTGGAGCTGTTGAGACATTTTATTTTAATATTAATAAATTGAAGGTTTTAGAATCTATTAATCACAACTCGTGTCTTAACAAAAAAATCTCCATCGACAAAGACGGTAACATTAAAAACTGTCCATCCATGCCACAAAGTTTTGGCAACATAAAAGATACCACACTAGAAGAAGCACTAAATCATCCTGATTTTAAAAAATATTGGAATGTAAACAAAGACATGATTGTTGTATGTAAAGATTGTGAGTTCCGCCACATTTGTACCGATTGTCGTGCCTATACAGAACGAACTGATTTTGAAGGTGATATTGATTTATCTAAACCTTTAAAATGTGGTTACAATTCATACACCAACGAATGGGCAGAATGGAGTACCAACCCATTAAAGCAAAAAGCAATAGAATATTATGGTATGCAAGATTTAGTTAAAAAGGATTGATTAACGATTGAAGATTAACGATTTCTGATTGCAAAAAAAAATGCGTAAAAAATTCCCATTCTACAAACAAGCCGACTCCAAAGATTGTGGACCAACTTGCCTAAAAATCATTGTCAAGCATTATGGCAAAACCATAAACATACAAACGTTACGCACATATAGCGAAACCACACGTGAAGGAAGTAATTTACTCAATCTTAGCGATGCTGCCGAGAAAATTGGTTTTCGTACACTTGGCGTAAAGCTTAGCATAGAAAAACTGCAAGAAGCACCGTTGCCGTGTATTTTACATTGGAACAAAGAACATTACGTTGTACTTTATAGAATTAGAAGAGATTCCTACGGAATGACAAAAGGAATGAATTACTTTATTTCTGATCCAGCCATTGGTTTACTAGAATACAATCAAGATGAATTTCTAAAATTTTGGATAGGCAACAATGCAACAGAAGTTACCGAAGAAGGCATTGCTCTGCTGCTTGAACCTACACCCAACTTCCATCTTCCATCTTCTGACTTCCAGCAAGATAAAGAAGAAAAATCGTTTGGGTTTTCGCTACTTTTCAAATACATTTTACCTTACAAGTCGTTTGTTTTTCAGCTAATTATTGGGTTATTAGCAGGAAGTTTATTGCAACTACTATTTCCGTTTTTAACGCAAAGCGTTGTAGATGTTGGTATTCAAAACCAAAATATTCACTTTATATACATGGTTTTGTTTGCGCAATTGTTTTTGTTTTTTGGTAAAACAGCACTCGAACTCATTAGAAGTTGGATTTTATTGCACCTTTCCTCACGAATAAATATCTCGTTAATCTCTGATTTTTTTATCAAATTAATGAACTTACCCATTTCGTTTTTTGACGTTCGCATGACAGGAGACATTATGCAACGCATCAACGACCATCATAGAATTGAAAGAATTTTAACCACTTCGTCTTTGAGTGTTTTGTTTTCTGTAATCAACATGTTCATTATGGGCGGCGTTTTGGCTTACTATAATTTAAAGATTTTTGCGGTGTTTTTTATAGGAAGTTTTTGTTATTTTTTATGGGTAACGTTGTTCTTAAAACGAAGAGAGAAATTAGATTATAAAAGATTTTCAGAAGTTTCACAAGAACAAAGTAAAGTCATTGAACTAATCAACGGAATGCAAGAAATTAAATTGCACAATGCCGAAAAACAAAAACGTTGGGGTTGGGAATATATTCAAGCTAGATTGTTTAAAGTTTCAATGAAAGGTTTAGTTTTAGAGCAAACGCAATCTATTGGTTCTAATTTCATCAACGAGTTAAAGAATATCATTATCATTTTTCTATCTGCAAAATTAGTAATTGACGGACAAATTACGTTAGGAATGATGATGGCAATAAGCAGTATTGTTGGTAGTTTAAATGGTCCAATTATGCAACTAATAGGTTTTATTAGAGAAGCGCAAGATGCTAAAATATCACTAGCACGATTAAGTGAAATTCACGATAAAGAAGACGAAACGCAAAATGATGAAGAAAAAATTCACGACATTCCGCAAGATGCCGATATAGTAATTAAAGATGTATCGTTTAAATATATTGGTTCTGATGTTAATGTTTTAGAAAATTTAAACTTGACCATTCCGGCAAATAAAATTACAGCAATTGTAGGAACAAGTGGCAGCGGAAAAACGACTTTAATGAAATTATTATTGAAATTTTACGAACCCAATTTGGGTGAAATTTTAATCAATAAAACGCCTTTGTCGCGATTATCGCAAAAAACATGGCGTTATCATGTAGGTTCGGTAATGCAAGAAGGATATATTTTTAGTGATTCTATTGCAAACAATATTGCCATTGGAGTTGATGTAATTAACAAAGACAAACTAGTTTACGCCAGTGATGTTGCTAATATTAAAACATTTATAGAAGATTATCCGTTGGGTTACAACACCAAAATAGGTATGGAAGGCGTTGGTATGAGCACAGGACAAAAACAACGATTACTTATTGCAAGAGCCGTTTATAAAAATCCTGAAATGTTGTTTTTTGACGAAGCTACATCTGCACTCGATGCCAATAATGAAAAGGAAATTATGGAGAAATTAAATGTTTTTTTTAAAGATAAAACGGTTGTTGTAATTGCGCATCGATTAAGTACAGTTATGAATGCCGATCAAATAGTTGTTCTCGAAAAAGGCAAAATTGTTGAAATTGGAAACCATCAAGAACTAGTAAATTTAAAAGGAAGTTATTATGAATTGGTTAGAAATCAGTTGCAATTAGGAAATTAAAATGCCAGAAATTAAAGATATAAATTTACGTAGCGAAGAAGTTCAAGAAATACTTACACGAGTTCCGCATTGGTTAATTCGTTGGGGAAATATTGTGGTGCTTTCAATTGTTTTATTAATGCTTGGAGTTTCATGGATGATAAAATATCCTGATATGATTTCAGCCCAAATTAGTATTACAACTCAAGTTCCGCCACAAAAAATACTTGCCAAAACTTCGGGCAGAATTGAAGCCATTTTAGTAGACGATAAAGCAAATGTAGTAAAAGAAACGCCACTTGCAATTATAGAAT
>NZ_DQDX01000177.1:0-1049 GCF_003525665.1 Flavobacterium sp. | reverse complement strand
CAATTATAGAAAACACGGCAAGTTACAACGATGTTTTTTTGCTAAAAAGTTGTGTTGACCATTTTATTATTGACAAAAATGAGTTTCCGTTTGAAAAAACAAATGCGCTACAACTTGGCGATATAGAAAGTTATTTTGCTGTTTTTCAAAAAGAATATATAGCCGATGAACTCAATACAAAATTACAACCGTATCAAGTTGAAGGCAACGCTCAAAGTTATGAAGCAAATCAGCTTCGTGAAAGATTGAGTTTACTGGAATCGCAAAAAAGCATCAATCAAAGCGAATTAGAATTACAAAAAAATGATTTAGAACGTTACGAAACATTATACAAAAAAGGAATTATTGCAACCCAAGAAGTAGAAAAACAACGGCTAATCTATTTACAATCAGAGAAAAATTATAAAAATTTATTGAGTTCAATTTCACAATTAAAATCATCAATAAATGATTTGAAAAGAAACAGTAAAACAACAATTATTAACGAAAATAAAGAAAACTCCAATCTTGAAAGAAATGTAATTCAAGCGTTTTATCAATTGAAAAAAGCTATAAAAGATTGGGAATTGAATTATGTTCTTCGTTCTTCTATTGATGGTAAAGTTACTTTTTTACAACTTTGGTCTGTTAATCAAACGGTTACTTCTGGCGATAATGTGTTTGCAGTTATTCCTTCAAATGAAACTAATTATATAGGCAAACTTAAAGCAATTGCTCAAAATTCGGGTAAAATAAAAATGGGTCAAGAAGTAAATATTCGTTTGGCAAATTATCCCGATAGAGAATATGGAATTATTAAGGGAAAAGTAAAATCTATTTCGTTAACTCCAGATAAAGACGGAAATTTATTGATTGATGTTTCGTTACCAAATGGTTTAAAAACATCTTATAAAAAAGACATTGCCTTTCAGCAAGAAATGTCTGGAAATGCTGATATCATTACCGAAGATTTACGATTATTAGAACGTTTGTTGTATCAGTTTAAAGAAGTTTTTAGGAGATAATAAAAAAAACGATGATAAGTGCACTTATCATCGCATGTTTATAAA
>NZ_DQDX01000175.1:4292-7459 GCF_003525665.1 Flavobacterium sp. | reverse complement strand
CATTATCAGAATATAATAATGTGTTTTTTATTAGTACAACTAAACTCTATTTAAGAGATAAATTTAAAGAATAGGTTTGTACATTAATTTTTGTTCCTGTGTTTACTCTTTTTAGATAAATTTCAACGGATTCGTTTTCTGCTAATACTATTGTTCCAGAAATTGGAAAAGCTTGAACAAATCCACTGTTTGTATCTATAAAAGTTTCACTTTCTGGCAAAGCAGTTATTGTTGTTCCATCTGCTCCAACTTTAACAAAGTAAAACACATAAGTTGCATTGGTACCAGCAGTAGATTCTACAAAAGATACTGAAGCAGAAGCTTGAAATGCTCGTGGCTTTCTTCCTTTATAAGTTAACCTTCCTGTAGCAGCTGTAAATCTAAATAAGTTTGACGAATTCGTTGATGTTGTTGCTACTTTATAGCCAACATTTTGGGTTGTAGCCGTAGTTGTAGTTGTCGTTGTACTACTAGCTTTAAACAATCCTCCTGTAGCCGCCGCATCAACTTCTGTAGGAATTCCGGCACAACGAACATTCCATCTATTATTAAAATTATAACCTGTATAAATTGCTGGTGAATATCCTTTTACGTATAAACCACTGCTCACGGTTCCTGTAAAAACCACAGCTTCCATCACGGCATCACCAGTAATTGTTGGACTATCAGATACATCTACGCCAAATGCAGTTCCATTAACTTCACAAAACCCTCCTTGTTTTTGGATTAATGAAAAACTACCTGTAAACTTCTCAAATGTACCTGTATTGTTTCCAAACCATCCAGTATTACTTAACAATAATCTTGTGATGTCTTTATAAGTTACTCCTGTTGTGTTACTTACATATTGTACTACTGACAAAAATACAAGTCCAAAACCTTCAATCTTGCCTACGTTAGAACAACCAGCAACGACAGAATCTCTAAATATAAGCGTTTGTGTATTAGCACCAGTCAAATCAAAAACTAAGTTTGCTACTCCGCCTGTAACACTTATAGTAACGTTTCTAATTGAACCACCATTTGCCCCAACAAACAAACTACCATTGCTTTTTATTAGTTTATCCTCATTCGTATCTAAACCAGAGATATAAGAATTATTCAAATCTATTGGTAAATCAAAATTTATAGATCCATTTATTTCGTATATTATCGCAGGATTTAAAACATATTTAGTTCCGCCACCAGCAGCAAGTTCTGCGGCAAGAACTGTTGCTAAAACATCTGCAGCTTTAATACGTTTAAGATTTAGCCTACCATTAACTTCACTATCAATGCTTACCCACTTACTTAAGGTAGTATTGTAATGATAGAATGATTTTAAAGTTAAATCATAAACAATTAAACCATCGGCTGGAGATGCAATTGCATTCCGCTGTGTAGTGGTCATTCTAGGAGTTAAAAATCCTGTAGTTGTTGAACTTACATCCAACATCGAACTTGCATCAGGAGTAGCGGTTCCGATTCCAACTTGTGCTTGAGAATTAAAGACACATAATAGCAGTAACGTTGTCCATAAAGACAACCCAGAAGTAATTTTTTTCATAATAAATAAATTTGCTTGTGGGGTTTGGGCAACTATTTAAACAAATTTAATTTTATTATTTCATTAAAAAAAAATTTAATTAGCTAAAAAGCACAAATAATCGATGAAATGCATAATTTAATACTATTAATAAGAATATAGTTATAAAAATGTCATATTATTTTTCTTATGAAAACAATATTAGATTCCTAAAAACAAAAAAATTTAGGTTGTAAGAGGACCTTTTTTAAGTTCTATAACGGTAATTTCTGGCATAATACCAACTCTTCCTGGAAACGCATGAAATCCGAAACCTCTATTTACGTAGATGTATTTTCCAACGCTTTCATATAATCCTGCCCATTGTTTGTAAACATATTCTACTGGACTCCATTTAATAATTCCGGGAATTTCTATTCCAAATTGAAAACCGTGTGTATGTCCGGAAAGTGTTAAGTGAAAGTTTTTAGGATGATCTTTTACCTCAGCATCCCAATGACTTGGATCGTGACTCATCAAGATTTTGAAATCTTCTTTATTCAAATTTGCAGCAGCTTTATTTAAATCGCCGACTTTCTTGAATTTCACACCCCAATTTTCTACACCAACAATAGCAATCTCGTCGTTACCTTTTTTGATTTTTGTGTTTTCATTCAACATCAATTTGAAATCAATTTGACGGTGTAAATCTTTTATGTCTGCGAAGTTTTTATTTTTTGCTGCTTCCGATTTCCAATCTACATATTCACCGTAATCATGATTTCCTAAAACAGAAAATTTACCAAATTCATGGTTTTTAATATTTTTGAAGGTATCAATCCAAGGATGCATTTCGGTAGCATGAGTATTTACAATATCTCCTGTAAACAACAACAAATCAGATTCTTGTTCGTTAATTAAATCAACTGCATAACTAATTTTTTCAGGATTATCAAAACTACCACTATGAATATCAGATATTTGAGTTATTTTAAAACCATCAAAAGCATCGGGTAAATCTGGAAAAAATAAGGTTTGTCTTAAAACTTTATAATTGTATTTTCCAACAGTCATTCCGTATATCATTGAAAGAAAAGGAACAGCTGCAATTCCAAGTGCAACTTGACTTACAAACTTTCTTCTTTCGGGAAGAAAAGTATCAGTATCATACTTTGCAAAATAATTCTTAGTTCCAACCATCAATCGAAGAATGTCTTCAAGAAGCATTAACATCGTTATCAGCAATTTAGGAACCAATACCAATAGTAAAACGCCAATGGTCATCATAAACATCTGGGTTTGACCAACGCCTCTATCAAATTTTGAAAAGCCATAAAAAATAAATACAACTGCTATAAATGAAATTACAATGTACAAAAGTTGCACCCATCGTACTTTAGTAAATGTTTTCACCGCTTGAAAAGCATAAACCTCTATGATTGCAATTATTATGAGTAGGATAATCCAGCGAAAGGCCATTTTTTGAAAATTTTTAACAAATTAACGAAGAAAGTAAAAGCAAAATCAATTCATTATAAAAATTTTAACTACAGTTTAGATTATGTAATTAATTGTGAATTTCATGAAAAATAAGTAGTGTTTCGTAAAAGTTGAAAATCAAATTAAAAAAGTTATAACATTTTTGCATCATAACTTTAAAATG
>NZ_DQDX01000175.1:0-4214 GCF_003525665.1 Flavobacterium sp. | reverse complement strand
GCTCATAACTTTAAAAACAAAATCGATGAAAACAAAATTACACATATTCTTTTTTACAACATTTCTAACATTCTGCATACAAGGCTTTTCTGCACCAATTATTTCAAACGTTTCGGTTTCAAATATTACTGCAACAACGGATAGAATAAATTTTTCTGTTAATGCACAAAATAGTACAACTTATGCATTTGTTCAAATCAATACCACTCCAACTATGTCTGGAAGCTATCCTCCAAATGGACCGTTTAATGGAACAACTCCTGTTTCTTCGTTTCAAGACGTTACAAACTTGATACCAAACACACTTTATTACTATGCTATTGACGCGTACAATGCGTCAAGTCAAGCAGCAATCACAATTACTGGAACTTTTACCTCAGGAGGAACTCCACCAAGTACTACAAATGTTGTTGTTTCAAACATTACTACGACTTCTGCACAAATTGATTTTCAGGTAAATACATTTGGAATTCAAAGTTCAATAGGAGTTGATTACGGTTTAAGTTCTACCTTTTTTACTTCTTACATTATTGTTGCCAATACCACTACGAATTCTCCAACTCCATTCGTGTATAACTTTGCGAACTTAACACCAAATACAACTTATTATTATAGTGTTGGAGGATATTCGCCAACCCTTAATGGAAATAGAATATTAGGAAGTTTTACAACTTCTGCGTTGGGCTTCGCAGATAATGAGCAGAAAGTTAAATTTAATTTATATCCAAATCCAACTTCCGATAATTTCACAATCGAAATGGATTCAAATATAAAATCAGTTGAAATTTATTCTTTACAAGGTCAAAAAGTACTGACGTCTAAACTCAAAGATGTAGATGTATCTAATTTATCAAAAGGAATTTATTTGGTACAAATTGAGGATGAAAACAATAACATGAGTACACAAAAATTAATTGTAAAATAATATGAGAAATATAGAAAAATACCGTCTTGAAATAACCCTTGCAACACTGTATACACTAATTTTAGCAATGATAGTTTTTAGTTTTTAATTCCAATCTAAATCATTGGTTAACCGTCTCTTTACTCTTGAAGTGGCGGTTTTTTTATTTCTAAAACCTTGCTAACCAGTAAAAAATGCAATTCATGAAAAAAAAACAAGGTTTCGTGAAAAGTTTAAATTTAAATCCACTCATTTATAGATTTTTGTCACTGAATTTAAACTCTTTATTTATGAAAAAATTATTACTTATTATTACAATGTTTGCTTTTTTAAACGTAGCAAACTCACAAACTTTATTGCATTATTTTAAATTTAATAATAGCACATCGAATGTAGCTGGAACAGCAAGTTTCTCTGGAGGCAATATAGGAAGTTATGGAATTGGTATGGATGTTACTAATATTGGTAAAAGAGTGGTCTCTGGAGATAATCTAATTTGTAATTTATCAAATTTACCTCAAGGAAATGCACCGCGTTCTTTCTCTATTTGGTCAAGATTTCCAGCAAATGCAGCTACACAGTATATTTTTAGTTATGGAACAGACGCTGCTAATCAAGCTTTTGGTATATCGCACGGAAATAATATAAATCTTTACGGCTGGTCAAACGATTTAATTTTATCAAATGCAAGTGCTCTAAACACATGGTACCATTATGTTTGTACTTATGATGGTTCCACGATGAAACTTTATTTAAATGGTACATTACTAGGATCAAAAGTTGCGGCATTAAATACTACTGGTACCAATGCATATATTGGCACCGCTGCAAATTCTTCTTTAAATTCTGTGAATGCTTTAGTCGATGAATTACAAATATATTCTGGAGCATTAACACAAGCTCAAGTAACTTATTTATTTACGGTTGGCGGTCCAGTAATATCTACTCCAACAATAACAGCTATTTCTCCTGCAGCAAATGGATCATCTTCAGCAACAATTAATTATTCATTAAATGCAAATGGTGGTACTACAACTTCAATAGTAAAGTATGGAACTACTCCTTCATCATTAACAAATCAAGTTACTGGTTTTTCAGCAAATGGAAGTACAACTTTACCTGGTACAGCAACATTAACCGGATTAGTTGCTGGAACTGTATATTATTATAAAATTGAGGCCACAAACTCAATGGGTACAACTTCATCAACAGTTGAAAATTTTATAAACGCTCAAACTCCTGCAAATGGATTAGTTGGTTATTTTGGATTTGAAAACAATTTCACAAGTAATAATTCGGTTCATAGTTTCACACAGTCTGGCTGGCCTTTCCCAGAATTTAATACAGGTAAATATGGTACAGGTGTTTCTTTTGGAGCAAGTGGTTATGGTACATTAGACAATGATTCAATGGACGCTGTTTTTCCTACATCATCCGAATTTACAGTTTGTTTTTGGCAAAAAGCAGCAACACCAACAGTGAACTTTGCTAGTTCGTTTGAGATGTTTGGTAGTTTTTATTTTAGATCCTATTTGCCAAATGGATTTAACTATTTTGGGCTTGCCTATAATTCAACTTCATTTACCGAAAAAGATGCTAATCAATATGCTTCTTTTGTCAATACTTGGACGCATTATACCATAACAATGAGAATTGATCCTGCTACAAATTATAGATGGTTTAGAGCTTATGTTAATGGAAATTTAGCTGGAGAGTACAATATGGGCTTTCAGTATGGTTTTTATAAATTTATTCCAAGAATCATTTTAGGTGGAGGAACAATTGGTGGAAACGGACAATACAGTCTTAACAATGCAAAAAAATTTACAGGTGTTTTAGATGAATTATATTTTTATGATAGAGCACTTACTAACAATGAAATCCTTGCAGTAATGAGTAATGGAACTGGTATGCTTGCCAATGCAGATTTCATTACTAATAAACTTCAAGCAACAATCTACCCAAATCCAACTTCAGATAATTTCTCAATTGAAATGGAAAACGAAGTACAATCAGTTGAAATTTATTCGATTCAAGGTCAAAAAGTATTGACTTCTAATTCTAAAGACATCAATGTTTCTAATTTATCAAAAGGAATGTATATGGTTCGAATTGAAGATTCAAATAATGCAGTTTCAACTCAAAAATTAATTATTAAGTAATATGAAAAAAGTAATCCTAATCTTGTTCTTAGCTTTAAGTTTAATGTCTATGAACACAAATTCAAACCATTTGAGTCTGAATAATGAAATTACAATCACTGAAAAATTCGATATCAAAATTAAAAATGATACCGATAATGAAGTAAAAGTGATCAATGCTGGAAGTGGCGGAAGCTATAGTTTAACTAAAAACGCAACTACCACGATAAAGATGGAAGAAGGCGATAAATTGCACTATTACGAAAAAGGCAAAAAAGGAAATCTAATTCTAACAGCATCAAAAGAAATGCACGGAAAAGTGCAATTATTGAGTAAGTTATAAAATAAAGTAAGTAGTAGTTTTTTTTAAGAAAATACCGCTCAACAGATTATTTTTTGTTGGCGGTTTTTCGATTGAAATAAATTCTTAAATTGTCAAACCAAAACCAACCAATGAACACAATTAAAGCACTTATTGTAGATGATGAACTCAATGCCAGATCATTGCTACGAAATTTTATAGAAGATCATTGTCCAGAAATACAAATTATAGCTGATGCTGAAGACGTAAAATCAGCAGTGAAAATCATTAATAAAAATCAAATTGATTTGGTCTTTTTAGATGTAGAAATGCCTAACGAAAATGGATTTGCGTTGTTCGATTACTTCAATAAACCAACTTTTGAAACGATTTTTTGTACAGCCTATTCGCAATATGCTATTAAAGCATTTGAAGTATCGGCAGTTGATTATATTCTTAAACCGGTTGGTATTTCCAAATTAAAAGAAGCCGTTGAAAAAGTTTCCGAAAAACTAAATAGAAATCTTCAACCCAACAACATGGAGATTCTGAAAGAAAATTTACTAGAAAATAAAATCAAAAAAATTGGCGTTCATATTGGTGACGGAATCGTTTTTATGGATTTAAATGATATTCTATATTTTGAAGCCGATGGTTCATACACCACAATCCATCACAAAAACGGAAAAGATTTGGCGGTTAAAAAAATCAAACATTTTGAAGATTTACTTTCGTCAGACACTCGTTTTTTTAGAATACATCGTTCTTATTATGTGAACATTACTTTGATAAAAAAATACAGCAAAAAAGACGGACTATCTGTAACTTATGATGACAAAATATTACTTCCTATTTCAAGAGAAAAGAA
>NZ_DQDX01000105.1 GCF_003525665.1 Flavobacterium sp. | reverse complement strand
TCTATATTCTATATTCTATTTTCTCTTTTAAAAGGTAATATTACTAAAAAAAATCTGTAAAAACACCACTTAACAAGTCATTAACAAACATTTGAAACCAGTTAACAGCAGTATTGAAAGGAGTGCAGTACTTTTGAATTGTTCAAACTAAGGAACTCAAATTTAAAATTAATTATAAAATATATTTATGAAAGCAATTAAAATTTCAATGTTGGCATTAGCTTTAGGATTAATGTCGTTTTCTGTTTTACCTACAGATAAAACTGGAACTGAAAAAGTAACGCCAATTGCAGGAATCGCTTGGAAATCTGAAACTGTAGATCTTGGAACTATCCCACAAGGAACTCCAAAAACGATTGAATTTGAATTCAAAAATACAAGTGATAAATCGGTTATCATCACAACTGTAAAACCTGCATGTGGTTGTACCGCTGCCGATTATACTAAAGAGCCAATTGCTCCAGGAAAATCGGGTTTTGTGAAGGCTACTTACAACGCTGCAGCTCTTGGTTCATTTACAAAAACTGTGACTGTAACAACAAATATTGATACAACTCCGAAAGTATTGACTTTTAAAGGAACTGTTCAAGCAAAAGCATAATTAATTAAAGGTTGGTTAAGAACGGAAAACTCCTAAACGTAATGTTTAGGAGTTTTTTTATTTTTAATCTAAAACCTGAAATCTACAATCTGCAACCTGTTATCTGCAACCTGTTATCTGCAACCTGAAATCTGCAACCTGCTATCTGAAATCTGCAACCTGCAACCTACAATCTAAAACCTAAACCGGTTCAGCGTACAAATCATACTCTGTAGCATCTGTAATTTTTACCATCACAAATTCGCCAGTTTTTACATAGAATTTTGATGCATCAATTAAGACTTCATTATCTACATCCGGACTGTCAAATTCGGTTCTTCCAACAAAATACTGACCTTCTTTTCTATCAATAATACATTTAAAAGTCTGACCAATTTTCTCCTGATTTAAATCCCATGAAATTTGCGATTGTAAATCCATTATTTCTTGTGCACGAGCTTTTTTAACATCTTCTGGAACATCATCAACTAAAGCAAACGCCGATGTATTTTCTTCGTGCGAATAAGTAAAACATCCTAATCTTTCAAATTTCATTTCCTGAACCCAATCTCTCATGATTTCAAAATCTTCTTGAGTTTCTCCAGGATAACCAACAATCAAAGTAGTTCTAATCGTCATTCCTGGAACAGTTGCACGAAATTCTTTCAATAATTTAGTCGTTTTTTCTTTCGTAGTTCCGCGTTTCATCGATTTCAAAATGTTATCTGAAATATGTTGCAACGGAATATCAATGTAATTACAAATTTTTGGCTCGCGTTTCATCAATTCCAAAACATCCATTGGGAAACCAGTAGGGAAGGCGTAGTGCAATCTAATCCATTCAATGCCTTCTACTTTTACTAAGTTTTCTAATAACTCAGCAAGATTACGTTTTTTGTATAAATCCAATCCGTAATAAGTCAAATCTTGAGCAATAAGAATCAATTCTTTCACTCCGTTTTTAGCCAAACCTTCTGTTTCACGCACCAATTTCTCAATAGATTGCGACACGTGTTTACCACGCATTAAAGGAATTGCACAAAAACTGCAAGGTCTATCACAACCTTCGGCAATTTTTAAATAAGCATAGTTTTTTGGAGTTGTAGTAATTCGTTCTCCAAGTAATTCATGCTTATAATCGGCACCAAGAGCTTTCAACAATTGAGGCAATTCGGTAGTTCCAAAATACTGATCTACATCTGGAATTTCCTTCTCCAAATCGGGTCTGTATCGTTCAGATAAACATCCGGTAACGAACACTTTATCTACAATTCCACGCGATTTTTTATCGGCATATTCTAGAATGGTATTCACAGATTCTGCCTTAGCATTATCAATAAATCCGCATGTGTTAATTACAACAATATTTCCTTCTTCTTCATGCACAACATCTTTTCCGCTGGCTTTTAATTGTCCCATCAACACTTCACTATCGTAAGTGTTTTTAGAACATCCTAGCGTAATAACATTGATTTTATTCTTCTTTAACGATTTGGTTCTCATACCTTTTTTTATTGGAGTGCAAAATTACATCTTTTATTTTAAGGAGCGAAACTTTTGGGCATTTTTGGCAAACCCTTTTCCTGCTCTCGTCAGTCGCTTCCCAAAAATGGGAGAGCTCCAACAATGACGAGATCAGGGCTAGATAGCAAGCGAAGTACACAAAAAAAACCATCCGAAAGACGAATGGTTTTATAATTTACGTTTACAATTTATTATAATTCAAATAACATTGTTAAACTTATATTGCTGTTTTTAGAACTTACTTTATAAGCTCTAGTTAAACCTTGATCAAACATGCTTTGGAAATAATCACGTTCCGAAAACGAATACGCTAAATCTACTTTTATTTCACCAAAATTGTATCCAATACCACCAGAATATCCAGTTAAATCGCCAAGTGCATTCTCACTTTTAAACGGACTTTCTTCATATCTATAACCAGCACGCAAACTTACTCGCTTGATTTTATATTCGCCTCCAAGACGAAATTCGTTAGAAACTCCTAAAACATTAGCAACTAAATCATTTTGGTCTCGAAAGTCGCTGTCTGGAGTAAAAGCAGCATTGCCATAATCTTTTACACCATAATCAAAACTAAGTAATCCAGTTTTTCCAAAAACATAAGCAGCACTTGCAGTTATTTTTCCTGGAGTTCTCATTCTGTAAGGCTCATAAATCATCGTTAGCCTTGGGTTTACAACATCTGCAGCCAATTCTTCATTGACATTACTACTCACCGCAGAAATACTTTGCGAAAGTTCATCTGTGTAACGCATCCAAGTTGGAGATTGATATGCCAAACCTAAACGAAATTCTTTGGTAGCTTTATAGATTGTTCCAATTTGAAAAGAGAAACCATTTCCATAAGTGTACAAATCATTATTAAAACGAACTCTTTCTACCAAATAGTTAGTTGAAGTATTGTTGTTGTTACTTTCAAAAAAACTAGTAGATTTTCTGTAATCGCTAAAATGCGCGTTTAAATTAACACCAACCATCAATCGGTCTTTGTATATCGCAGATCCATTAAAAGAAAGTTTTCCGTTGTAACCAGAAGTAACTATTGAATTTTCTTGATAGTAGTCTCCGCCTGACGCAACATTAGAAGTATAAGTTGTAGTTCCCGGATTGGTATCTGTAGGATTTATTATGAACGATTGGTATCCTAAATACGCTTGTTGCTCATTGTAAAACAAATCACCATAATTGAAATCATTACCACTAACTACACTTAAAGGAATACCATTGGCATAAGACAAAAAGTAATCTGCAATAGAGTTTATTGAGTTTGTTCCAGCAACAAAAATAGAATTATCGTAATTATTAATGTTGTCGTAATTTAATGCTACAGCAAATTTAGACCAACCACTACTTTTATCTTCGTTCTCAAATACATAAACACCACCTAATTGATTAATATCTAATGAATTATCTGTTTCGTTAGCGCTTGTACCAAAATAGTTGGTATTATTTTTATTATGGTAATTTGAAATAGTAAAGCCAACTTGATTATTAGAAAATACAACAGATCCAGCCGGATTTACATTCAATGCTGAAAAATCGCCACCTAAAGCTCCAAAAGCGCCACTCAGTGCTCTAAAACGAGCAGTACCATTCATGTTTTCTTGAGAGTAGAGTAGTATCTCTTTAATATTTTGTGCTTGACCAGTAATTGCAAATAAGCCTATCGCAAAACTTAAAAATATCTTTTTCATTTTTATTTTTTTGGTATAACAATTATCTTCTTCCGCCACCGCCACCAGATGAACGACCTCCGCCGCCACCGCCATAGCTTCCGCCACCGCCAGATCTTCCGCCACCGCCAGATCTTCCGCCACCGCTATTGCTGCTTGGTGTATAGCTTCGTGGAGTGCTACTAGGTGATACCGCTCTTGGAGTAGAATTAGTTCTTGGAGTACTGTTATCGTTATAATTTCTTGGATTACTATTTACCGGTCTATTGGTGTTGTAAGACTCATTTCTAGTTGAATTACTTCTAACACCAGAATTTCTAACACTATTATTTCTATTTGTGAAGGTTGGGCTAGAGTTTCTTCTGCCTGAAGAATAAATAGTTCTGTCTACACGATTGTTTGAAGTTCTTCCAGCGCTGTAATTATTATAAACTCTTGAATCTCTTCTTCCGTAAGAATATGCGTAGTTATTACCATGCCAATTGTTGTTCCAACCCCAGTTGTTACCATACCAACCGCCATAGTAACCCCAACCTGGACCATACCAATTGTTCCATCCCAATCCAAAACCGGGACCATACCAACTGTTCCATCCTAAGCCAAAACCTGGGCCATACCAGTTGTTCCAACCCCAATTATTCCAGCCCCAATTGTTCCAACCCCAATTATTCCATCCGCCATAACCCCAGCCGTCGTCATAAACATTTACGGTTATATTGCTTGAAGGATTTGAACCCCAACTTCCATAGTTAGTGTTTTCTACTCTTGCGTTTGCAACTTTAACAGTGTCATTTGGGTAAGAATTATAATTGTCTACATTAGTGAATATTTCTTCATTTTCTTTGTTTAAAGAACTGAAATATTCTTTGTAATAAGCATTATTTGAGTTTGTTTCTGTCGCAACGTTTCTTTCACCACCACCATAAATCCCATCATTGTCATAATACGATTTGTTTTGGTATGAACCACAAGAAGTTACAACCAATGCCAAAAGTCCAAATAGAGTATAAATGGCGCTTTTTTCTTTAATAAAATAATTTGTTTTCATATCTATAGCATTTTTATTGTTGGACAATACAAAAATAGTTAGTTTTGCCGAACTATTTAGTTAAAATAAGTTAAACAATTTTTATGCCAAACTATTCATTATGAGTAAGAACTTAACAACAAGAGCAGAAGACTATTCCAAATGGTATAATGAGCTCGTAGTAAAAGCAGATTTAGCCGAAAACTCGGGTGTTAGAGGTTGTATGGTTATCAAACCATATGGTTACGCAATTTGGGAAAAAATGCAAGCAGAATTAGATAGAATGTTCAAAGAAACAGGTCATAGTAATGCCTATTTTCCCTTGTTTGTTCCGAAGAGTATGTTTGAAGCCGAAGAAAAAAACGCTGAAGGATTTGCAAAGGAATGTGCAATTGTAACTCACTATAGATTAAAAAATGATCCAGATAAGCCAGGAAAATTGATGGTTGATCCGAATGCTAAACTAGAAGAAGAGCTAATTGTTCGTCCTACAAGTGAAGCTATTATTTGGTCAACATATAAAGGTTGGGTGCAATCGTACAGAGATTTACCATTATTAATCAATCAATGGGCAAACGTTGTTCGTTGGGAAATGCGTACGCGTTTATTTTTAAGAACAGCCGAATTTTTATGGCAAGAGGGTCATACAGCTCACGCTACCAAAGCAGAAGCTATTGAAGAATCTGAAAAAATGATGAATGTTTATTCAGATTTTGTTCAAGATTTTATGGCAATTCCGGTTGTAAAAGGATTAAAAACAGAAACAGAACGTTTTGCTGGTGCAGAAGAAACCTATTGTATTGAAGCTTTGATGCAAGACGGTAAAGCTTTACAAGCAGGAACATCTCACTTTTTAGGACAAAATTTTGCAAAAGCATTTGATGTTAAATTTGCTAATCAAGAAGGCAAGCAAGAATACGTTTGGGGAACCTCTTGGGGTGTTTCTACCAGATTAATGGGTGCATTAGTAATGACGCATTCTGATGATAACGGATTGGTTTTACCTCCAAATTTAGCTCCAATTCAGGTAGTGATCGTTCCGATATTTAAAACAGAGGAAGAATTTGAAAAAATATCATTGGTTGTAAACGAACTAGTTTCTCAATTCAAAAAGTTAAGAATTTCAGTGAAATTTGATAATAGAACCACACAAAAGCCAGGTTTTAAATTTGCTGAATGGGAATTAAAAGGCGTTCCAGTGCGAATTGCTGTTGGTCCGAAAGACTTAGAGAATGGAACGTTTGAAGTTGCTAGAAGAGATACGCTTTCTAAAGAAGTTGTTTCAAAAGACGGAATAGTTACTTACATCAATGATTTATTAGAAACTATTCAAACAGATCTATTCAAAAAAGCTTTAGATTACAGAAAGGAACATATTACAGAGGTAAATTCTTTTGAAGAGTTTAAAGATGTATTAGAAACTAAAGGCGGATTTATCTCGGCACATTGGGATGGAAGTCCAGAAACCGAAGAAAAAATCAAAGATTTGACCAAAGCAACCATTCGTTGTATTCCATTAGATCGTAAAGAAGAAACAGGAAAATGTGTTTTTTCTGGATTGGAATCTGCTGGTAGAGTGTTATTTGCAAAAGCATACTAAAAAAAATATAAAAAAAGTCGATTCAGCTATTGCGTGAATTAAAAATAGTTGTATTTTTGCACTCGCATTACAAAAATATGTAATGGCCCGTTCGTCTATCGGTTAGGACGCATGGTTTTCATCCATGTAAGAGGGGTTCGATTCCCCTACGGGCTACAAGTTCAATATTTATTGAGATTTACAAGAGTAAAAAATGGCATTGGCCCGTTCGTCTATCGGTTAGGACGCATGGTTTTCATCCATGTAAGAGGGGTTCGATTCCCCTACGGGCTACAATTAGTTGTAAATAAGTTTTATAAAATTATAATTGGTGTCTCGGTTATAGTTTTATTAGTTAAAACCAAAGTGACTTTTAAAGTTGTGGGAGGTTTTTCTTTTTTAACTAGGAGTTTATAACAATTAAAAAAAAGAAAAAATGGCAAATCATAAGTCAGCTTTAAAGAGAATTAGAAGTAACGAAAAGAAAAGAGTGTTAAACAGATACCAACACAAAACTACTCGTAATGCAATTAAAGCATTAAGAATGTCTACTGTTAAGTCTGAAGCTTCTGCAAAATTATCAAGTGTAATTTCTATGATTGATAGATTAGCGAAGAAAAATATCATTCATGATAACAAAGCTTCTAATTTAAAATCAAAATTAACTAAGCACGTTGCAAAATTATAATTAATTTTCACGACTTTTTAAATAAAAAAAAGCTTCCAAAATTTGGAAGCTTTTTTTTGTTATATGGTAATTGATTTTAGCATTTCAATTGTAATTGGTTTTGATAGAAAGTTTAGAACCATTGGGTATTGTTTTGCTTTTTCAATATCTCTGGGATCTATTGTTGAGGAAAGAACAATTACTTTAACTTCTGGAAAAATAGTATAGTAGTCGCTTTTAGAAAAGATATCTAAAAACTCCCAGCCGTTCATTATAGGCATATTTAAGTCTAAAAAAATAAGCTGTGGTTCAGAAACTATATTGTTTGCTTCTTTTTCTTTTTTTAAATTTTCAAAGTACTGTAACGCTTCTTCTCCATTATTGCTGGTTTCAATTTGTGATGCGAATTCTGCTTTTGCAATGACTTTTTTGCACAACATGAGTGTTATTGCATCATCGTCTACGCATAAAATTTTAGTAAACATTATAGTTCGTTTTTTAATGTAATTATGAAGCTTGTGCCTTTGCCAACTTCGCTTTCAACGCTTATAGTTCCGCCCATTGATTCTACTTGAGATTTAACTAAATAGAGTCCTAAGCCTTTGCTATCTGCGTAATCATGAAATCTTTGGTATAATCCAAATATTTTTTCTTTATTTCTTTCTAAATCAATTCCTATTCCGTTGTCTTTAAATGTAATAATGGTATTGTTTTCTTTCGATTTGGATGATATTTCAATTTTTAATTTTCGAACAGCATCTTTATATTTTAAAGAGTTGGTCATTAAATTCAGTAAAATACTTTCGAAGTAGGATTTATTTGCAAATATAGTTTCTGCTTTGTCAAAATCCATCTTTATAATGGGTTTTTTTGCGCTAATCAAAAAACTTAATTGATTAAAAATGTTTTCAAAGACATCTTGAATTAAAACTTGCTCTTTGTCTATTGACGGGCTATCTTTAATGATGATTACTTTAACAAGGTCGTTTATGGTTTCGTTCAACTGATTTGTTGATTTTGAAAATCCATTAATAATTTCTTTAAGTTCTTCATCTTCAACAGGAATATCTTCAATAAGGTTAAGTAAACCGGTTAAGTTGGAAAGTGGTGCTCTTAAATTGTGAGAGGTAATATAGGAAAATTGCTTTAAATCTTTATTGTTTTGAGTAAGTTCGCTAATAAGTTGTTCTCTTTCCTTTTCTCTTTCTTTTTCTTTAGAAATATCTCTTTGTATTGATATCCAATGCGAATGTTCGTTGTCTTTGTTTGTAATTGGAATCATAGAAATATTAGCCCAATATTCCTCTTTCTTTTTATTATAATTTATGGTTTCAAAGCTAATTTCTTCTTTCTTTTTGAGTGCTTGGCTAATCCTTTTAAAATCATGTTTAAGTGAAGTTCTGTTCATAAAGACGTTGGCAGTTTTGCCAATTACATCTTCAGGATTATAACCTGTTAATTTAGTGAATGCTGGGTTTACATATAATATTTTTGGAATTCCTGTAGAAGTTTCGTTGGCCTCGGTAATAATTACAGAATCTTTGGTTTGTGTAATTACAGTTTCTAAAAGTTTTAAGCGTTCTTCTTCTATTTTTAGTTTGGTGATGTCTTGCATCGCACCAATTATTCGGGTAACTTTTTTGTTTTCATCCATAACAAGAAATCCTCTGTCATAAATGTATTTGTAAGTCCCATTGGCGCATTGAAATCTATAATAGTCTTGCCATTTCTCTATTTTTTGCTCAACATATTTATGAATGTTAACCGACATTTTTATGCTGTCTTGGTGATGTATTTTTTCAAACCACCAATCTATAGTTTCACCAACGTCTTTTTGGTTGTAACCAAAGATTCCTTGAATTCCTTTGTTGAATATAAATTTTCCACTCTCTATATCCCAATCCCAGATGGTATCACTAGTAGCTTTAGCGACAATATCATATTGTTCATTTGATTTAAACAATTCTTCATTTTTAGCTAGTAAATCATTTATTACTTGTTGGTTTTTCTGACAATATTTATTGAGTATGTATTTTAATATAATAGTTGTTACTGCAATGTAGATTGCAGCAAGAATGGATGTTATTTTCCAATTGTAATTTTGATCAAAATAGTGTAAGGCAATAAATTGGCTAGTGAAAACCAAAAAAGAGGTGACTAGAAAATAAGTAAGAATTATTTTATTCGATTTATATTTCATTACTCAAAAATAAAAAATTAAATCTCATAACACTATTTTTTGTCGAAAAAATTCCACTTTTTGATAAAATTATCATAAATAAGTTATTAAAATGTAAACTATTAAAATTGAGGTTTTTTTAATCAAAATAAAGTGTACCTTTGCACCCATTAAAAATCACAGATGGAATCTATTAGAAACATTGCAATTATTGCTCACGTCGATCACGGTAAAACTACACTGGTAGACAAAATTATGTATCACTGTCAATTATTTCGTGACAACGAAAATACAGGTGATTTAATTCTAGATAATAACGACTTAGAGCGTGAAAGAGGTATTACTATTACTTCTAAAAACGTTTCGGTTACTTATAAAGGAACTAAAATCAATATTATTGATACTCCAGGTCACGCCGATTTTGGTGGTGAAGTAGAACGTGTATTGAATATGGCTGACGGTGTTTGTCTTCTTGTAGATGCATTTGAAGGTCCGATGCCTCAAACTCGTTTCGTACTTCAAAAAGCAATCGATTTAGGTTTAAAACCTTGCGTTGTAATTAATAAAGTAGATAAAGAAAACTGTACTCCAGAAGAAGTTCATGAAAAAGTTTTCGACCTTATGTTTGAATTAGGTGCTGAAGAATGGCAACTAGATTTTCCAACAGTTTATGGTTCTGCTAAAAATAACTGGATGTCTGATCATTGGGAAAATGTAACTGATAATGTGGAAGCATTATTAGATATGGTTATCGAAAATGTACCAGCTCCTAAAGTTTCTGAAGGAACTCCACAGATGTTAATTACATCTTTAGATTTCTCTGCATTTACAGGTCGTATTGCCATTGGTCGTCTTGAAAGAGGTGTCTTAAGAGAAGGAATGCCAATTGCTTTAGTAAAAAGAGATGGAACTATTTCAAAATCACGTATCAAGGAACTTCATACTTTTGAAGGACTTGGTCGTAAGAAAGTTCAAGAAGTAATTGCTGGAGATATTTGTGCAATTATTGGAGTTGAAGGTTTTGAAATTGGAGATACTATCGCCGATTTTGAAAATCCAGAAGCTTTACAAACTATTGCTATTGACGAACCAACAATGAGTATGTTGTTTACAATTAATGACTCTCCTTTCTTTGGTAAAGAGGGTAAATTTGTAACTTCTCGTCATATTAGAGATCGTTTAACAAAAGAATTAGAGAAAAACTTAGCGATGAAATTGGGTGAAACT
Source organism: Flavobacterium sp. (assembly GCF_003525665.1). Taxonomy (GTDB): domain Bacteria; phylum Bacteroidota; class Bacteroidia; order Flavobacteriales; family Flavobacteriaceae; genus Flavobacterium. Next base: position 29,445 of record NZ_DQDX01000105.1, on the reverse strand, counting down.
GATTCAGCTGATAAGTTCATGGTTTTTGGACGTGGTGTACTTCACTTATCTGTTCTTATTGAAACAATGAGAAGAGAAGGTTACGAATTGCAAATTGGTCAACCACAAGTTATCATCAAAGAAATTGATGGTAAAAAATGTGAGCCAATTGAGGAATTGACAATTGATTTACCAGAAACACTTTCTGGAAGAGCAGTTGAATTTGTTACTCAAAGAAAAGGTGAAATGCTTTCTATGGAAACTAAAGGTGAACGTATGATTGTAAAATTCAACATTCCATCACGTGGAATTATTGGATTACGTAATCAATTGCTTACAGCTACTGCTGGTGAGGCTATCATGGCGCACCGTTTTATTGGATACGAACCTTACAAAGGTGAAATTGCTGGACGTAACAAAGGTTCGTTAATTTCTATGGAAAAAGGAAAAGCTATTCCTTATTCTATCGATAAACTACAAGATCGTGGTAAGTTTTTCGTTGAACCAAATGCAGAAATTTACGAAGGTCAAGTAATTGGAGAAAACTCTCGTGGTGATGATATGTGTGTAAACGTAACTAAAGAGAAAAAACAATCTAACGTTCGTTCGTCTGGAAATGATGAAAAAGCTAGAATTATTCCACCAATTATTTTCTCATTAGAAGAAGCTTTAGAATATATTCAGAAAGATGAGTATGTCGAATGTACACCTAAATCTATTCGTTTAAGAAAAATCTATCTTACCGAAACTGATAGAAAAAGATTTAAAGTATAATTTAGATTTTAGATATAAAAAAACCATCTGTGAAAGCAGATGGTTTTTTGTTTTATAAACGTTTGATGCTTTATCGTTTTAATGAAAAATGTCCTTTGGCACTTCGACCATCGTCAAATTTTATAGAATACCAATAATCAGTACTATTTAAAACTTGACCGTTATACTTTCCGTCCCAACCTGGTCCGAAAGGCTTTATTTGCTTGATAAGTTTTCCAAATCTATCGAAAATATAGATTATAGAATTAGAATAAAATTTGTCATTGGCACCTTTTATATTCCATGTGTCGTTAATTCCGTCTCCATTTGGAGTAAAAAATTGGGGCACACCAAGTACAGCAATTTCTTTTTCAACTACGCCACAACCTTTCAAATCTTTTATATAAACAATATGAAAACCCATTGTGACATTTTCAAATAGGTTAGAGGTTTGATATCCATCTTCATTATCCAAACTATACACGTAATCTCCAGAGCCAGTTACAATAATTTCAACAGAATTATTATTGGATAATTCTACAATTTCGATATCTTGAATTGTAGCGATTTCTGAACCAGTTACAACAATGTCTAGTGTTTTAGAGCATGATGTTGCATTATTTGTTACTGTTACCGTGTAAGTTCCGTTTTGAGTTACATCGATACTTTGAGTTGTTTCGTTGGTTGGCGTCCATAAAAAACTATGACTTAATGGATTTACCATTTGAGCAGTTAATTGTGTGGGCTGCGAAACATCATTTAAACATAATAAACCGAATTGGGTAAGCGTAAAATTGGGTAATGGTTTTACTGTTAAATTAATCACATTAAGACCAATACAATTGTTACCATTTTCGATTCGTGCATAAACAGTTTGGGTTGTGAAGGTGGTCGCCGTTATTTGGTTTTGCTCTAACAAAGCATCATTTGAACTAGAAAAATAGGTTACAGTATTTCCTGATTGTTCAAATCCGGCATCGGTTAAATTAAAGGTAGTGATTCCATCTTCTGTACCATCATTATCACATTCATTAAGCGTGACAACTTGTGTCGGATTTACTGTGACATTAAGTGTTAACTGTGTAATTGTATAACATCCGGTTATCGAATTTGTAACTCGAACAGCAATTACTTGAGGATTTGAAATATTGGTATAGTTAGACGATAACGCATTAGTATTTGCAACAGCATCCGCATTATTTAAATAGAATGACGTCACTAAATTAGCATCATTATTTGTAAGTGCATCGTTGGCTTCATTCAAATTAAAAGTGGTTAATCCGTTAGGAAAAACTTCAAAATCGCATTGAGTTAGTTGTGATGCAACTGCAACTGGTGCTGCATTTAGGATGATATCAAATGGTTTGTAGGCATAACAACTAGTACTACTATCACTGATTTTTGCCCAAAGAGTTTCATTTGTATACGCAACCAGATTGGTGTAATTGTTTGGTAGAGTAGTGGTATCATTGTTTGTAGGATGATAAGTTACCACAATGTCGGGATCTCCATTAGTTAAAATAGAAGTATTTTCTAATAAATTAAAAGTTGCAAATCCATCGTTATCATTATCACAAGATTCAATAGTTACAGGATTTTGTGTTTGAAATGGAGTTACCGTCAAACTAAAATTGGAAGTAGTAAAGCAACCAGTCAATGCATTTTCAAGTCGAATGTATAGGATTTGCGGATTTGATGTGTTCGTAAAATTGGAAGTGTTTGTAATTTCATTAGAACCAACAATGGCATCATTTTCAGAGATGTGAAATGTGGCAAGAATATTGGTTTGTGAACCGATTGCTAAGGATTGGTTTTGTGTTAAATCAAATGAGGTGCTGTTGTCTTGAACTGCATCAGAATCACATTTACTGATGTTTAATGTTGAGCCAGCAGTAGTATTATTAATTATTGGAGCATCACTAAAAGTTGCAGTTCCTGTCCATTGTAGACTAAAGTTACTGTCACCACTAAATCTATCAATTACTAAATAATATGTTTCGTCTGCCAGAACATTTAGAGCACTTACAAAATTGTTACCCAGCGGACCAGGACCTTCGGCAGTATCTGTTTCTGTAGCATTCATTCCAGTTTGATTATTGGAAGCATTAGATAACTGCGGATTTGTTGTCGAGCAACGTATTGATTGCCCAAGATTGGAACAACTTGCCGTTGGACCAAAAACCCAAAAATCAAAGTCGATATTTAGAGAAGCATTATTAGGAGTTAAAGTAAAGCCCAAAGTTCCTGGATTTTGAATAGTAACTTTAATCCACAACGAATTGTTTTCTTGACCGGTACATGAGTTAGAAGCATTTACTTCACTCACACCAGGTCCAACAATTGATATGTTATTGTAGTTACTATTTCCGCAAGCTACTAGCGCATCAACGCAATCATTTTGTGAGAAACTGAATTGCACAGAAAAAAGGATGAAAGCGAAAATTATTTTTTTATAATAAAGCATATATTATCGCTTAAGAGAAAAATGTCCTTTAGCACTTCGTCCATCATCAAATTTTATGTCAAACCAATAATCATCTGATGGTGCTGGATTTCCGTTGTACATGCCGTCCCAACCTGGTCCAAATGGTTTTATTTGCTTGATAAGTTTTCCGAATCTATCAAAGATATAAATGATTGAATTAGGATAGAATTGCGAATTGGCACCTTTAATATTCCAAGTATCGTGGATTCCATCACCGTTAGGGGTAAAATATTTTGGTATTCCAAGAACAGACACCAATTTTTGAACAACACCACATCCGTTTACATCTTTAATATAAACAATGTGTAATCCCATTGGAACATTATTGAAAAAATTAGATTCTTGGTAGCTGTATTCATCATCCAAACTGTACACATAATCGCCAGAACCTGTCACAATAACTTCAATAGTATTTATGTCAACTAAATCTACAACTTCAATATTTTGTATCGATGCGATATCAGACGCAACAACTTCAATAACTTTGGTTCTTGAACATCCATTAGCATTGGTAACTTGAACACTATAAATTCCTTCGGTGTTTACTGTAATTGAATAATTTGTTTGATTTAGTAAAGGTGTACCGTTTAAAAACCATTGAAAATCGTAATCACTTGGTGGTGTTCCATCTAAAATACCTGCATTAAAAGTAACTGTGAAAGCTGGTAAATTGGTACATACAAGTTCGCGTCCAACCAATTCAATTTTTGGAACCGGATTAACAACAAAATTTAAAGTTGTAGAAACTGGGCAAGATGGATTTAATGGATTTGTTAATGTTAAAATTACATCTTGTGTTCCGGTTGTGAATGTTGGAGGCAAACTTGTTAAAACTGTTCCATCTTCTAATGTAAAAGTGATGTCTAAACCTGTTTGACCTTGTAAAATTGTTGGAAGAATAGTAGTAGTGTCAATGTTTAAAATACCATCTTGGTCAGCAGGATTAATTTCATCATCACAAAAAGTTAATTGATTTGCTGCTAATGGAAAAATTTGAGGTAAATCATCAACTATAAATTGAATAGTTTCTTCGTCAAAACACGCACCAGTTGTTGTCGATGTAGTGTTATTAATTACTCTAACTGTTATTGAAGTTGAAGTATTCACTACAAACGGATTTGGTAATGGATTTAATGGATTTCCTGATGCATCAAAATAGCGAACAAAAGCATTTGTTTGACCGTTTAAAATAGTAGCTTCTAATGTTGATGTGTCAAATCCAAAAATTCCATCGTGGTCATCATCACAAGCTCGTATTGTATTTGTTGCATTTACAGGATAAGCTGTTGGTAAAGCTTCGACTGTTAATGTTAAATAGGGTCCAAGTCCGTAACAAGCGTTATCCAAATTACTATCTACTCTAACCCAAATTTGTTGTGTATTTGGATAACCAATATTTCTATAATTTGTAATATCTGTAATTGCCAATGAAACTCCGCTTGTATCAAATTCTGCTAAAGCATCGGCTTCATTTCTGTAATAGTTGATTGTATAGGCAGATGTAGTTGGTAATTGAGCTTGAATTGCAGTGGTTACACTACTAAAATTAAAACTAGAAATTCCGTCGCGATCGTCATTTACAGCATCAACATAATCATCACAAACAAATAAACTTCTTGAAAAAGTTGGAGGCAATTGTGTTATTGAAACCACTAAATTTAATTGAACAACTCTAAAACATCCGTTACCGTTTTGAACTCGCACCCAAACAGTGGCATTCGAAGAAGTATAAGCCAACGGATCGGCAATTAAAAGTGCCGTATTATTAGTATTTGCGGCTGCAGATGAAGTAAAATAAGTAAATGTTTCTACCAGATAATTTGCAGAAATGAAAGTATTTTTTTCGGTTAAATTAAATGTAGAAATTCCATCGGTATCATTATCACATTGAACCAAAGTTACTGGTGTTGCTACAACAGGAAGTGCATACGTGGTTAAAGTTCCAGAAGCAGAAGTTAGTCCGCAAGAATTTCCATTTTTATTTAAAATTACTCTGTATTCATAATTGTTCATTGATGGTGTAACACCACTAATTAATAATGTAACAGTGTTTACTCCAGAATAAGTTGTATTGTTAGCTAAATTAGTAAAAGTAGTTCCGCCATCAGTAGATATTTGCCATTGGTAGGAATTTACAGGATTGGTATCAACAGTAAATGTCGCATTTTGAAGTTCACAAGTAGTGATATCTTGTGGTTGCGTGTTTATTGTAATTGGAGCTGCAATTATATAATTTCCGTTTGGAACTCCATAACCTGATGCCGAAATTACTGTACCAACCAAAGTTGCTCCGGTATTAAATGTTGCTGGATTTTCGTCTCCAACTATTCCGTCGCCGTTAGCATCGGTATAACCTGCTTCGATAATATCAATACAACCGTCGTTGTCGCTATCTAATTCTACGTAATTAAAAATTCCGTCGTTATCAGTATCTGCTAAAGTGTAATTAATTATACCGCTATCAATTGAAGTTTCCAATGCATCGTCTAAACCATTTACACCAAAATTGGTATTGTTAGAATCTCCATTTGTATTTGTACTATTTCCTGGACTTCCAGATTCGATTATATCAAATATACCGTCGTTATCACTATCTAAATCTAAATAATTTGGAACAGAATCAGTGTCATTATTTGCAGGAGTAATGCCATTTCCGAAAATATCATCTATTCCATCATTATTGGCATCGACATTACTTAGAGCTACAAAATTAGCACCTTGAGTTTCGTAAAAATCTAAAATACTATCGTTGTCACTATCTAAATCCATTTGATCTGCAACACCATCATTATCACTATCTTTAGGAACACATGTTGCATAAAATTTTAGGCTAACTTTGTTAGGATCAGAATCTAATAAATTTTTATGAGTGAAACTAATAGAGCTTGATAGGTTGGTTAAAAATTTGAAAGTTCCGGTTCCAGCAGCAAGTGGAATTGTACTATTAGAAATAAATCGAATTTCGAATGAAGAAAATTCGGTTACACCACTTTCGTAAATTCCATCATAATTAGTATCAATTAATAGTTGATTTGAAGGATTTAGTACAGTAATGGTTTTGTTAATTGGCGAATTTACAACGTATTGTGCATTGGCATTCAATAAATCTGATGCGGCAGCAGTTGTGATATATTCTAAACCAACACTCATTGGTTGAGCGAATGTCATAGTATATTTCACGAAATTACCTTTTCCTGCAGGTACTTCAGAAATAAAACTTCCATCAGCCGCACCAACAAAAGGCGTTGCACTTGCAGTAGTTGAAGTGGTAATTGTTCCTGTAAATGAATTAGTGTAGGTTGAAACATTTATCGGACCCGAACTACTATTTGATAAATTAATAATTTGATTTCCAAATGATTCATTGCAATTTGTAATTCCGTCATTATCGCTATCCAAATCGATATTATCATTTACAGAATCGTTATCTAAATCCGTTGGACAAGTACTTACGGGAATATCATCTGAAAAAAGATTAATTCCGCAAGCAGATAATGTAGCTCTTACTTTGTAATTTCCTGGTTGAGTAGGTGAGTAGGTTGCAGAAGTTGCTGTAGGAATTGCAACATCATTAAAAAACCATTGATAGGTATCAAACCCACTAAGAGTATTAACTTCTAATTCAACATTAGGAATACAATTAGATTGAGTACTATCTACAGGTTGAAAAATAACTTCGGGTTTAAAAGTAAAACCAGAGTAGTAGCCACCAAAAGTTGCAGCACCATCACTTCCATAGGCAGTTAAGTACAATTGTCCGCTTGAAAAAACAGAGACATTTCCGGTTAAACCAGCAATGGTATAACATTGATAATTTGTATTTCCTATAACATTTGTTGGTCCAGCTACAGTAATTCCGCCCGGTAAACCGGCCAAAGTGTAGTTAACTCCGTCAATAATAAAATTTAAAGTGGCGCCAACTTCTGTTGTAATTGTAACTCTACCTGTAAAATTTCGGTTACCAATTTTTTCAATAAAAGGAATGTTGTTAATTACTTTTGGAGTTTGACAACTTAATGGCGGTACAAAAAACATTTCTTGATTGGCCTGATCAATTCTTATATTATCGCCAACACTTTGATAGGCAAAGATGTTTTTTGAAGAAGTTACGTATAAATTTCCATTTGCATTGTAATCTGCTCCGTTTAAAGCAATATATTCTCCAGCATTTAAATTGTAACTAGCTGTAGTACTTCCGTTTAAAAATATAGCTGTATTGTTTTCATCGGCAATTAAAAGTACTCTTTCAACATTCGGTAATCCTGTACTTTTTATAAAAATGTATTCAGAACCAGTGCGTTCTGCCGAAACAATTTGATCAAAACCAATATCTAGGTTTGCCATTTCTCCATTTGTACCACCATAAGAACCGCAATTTACCGCTATAGGTTTATCAGAAGTTACTAAAGCGCCAATTAACGCATCCCTATTGGCAACGGTCGGACCTTTAACAGCCAAAACATAACTTTCGCCAGCGTTTAAAACGACACTTGGTGGCGGAATTATGCCTGAAAAATTATTTATTAAAACTGCATCTGTTGGAATATCGCTAAAATTTACAGTAGTGTTATTCTCTGTAGCAAGCACAGAAATAAAGGTTAAATTATTAGCACTATAACCAGGTATTAGCGTGTTCAAAAAACCGCCAGCTCTAAATCTAGTTCCTAAAGCTGCTGTACCTTTAGAGGTAATTTGCCCAGCTTGATTGGTGTTTCCAGCTATAATTCGCGCTGTCACATATACCAAATCTTCTGCTTCTATAATGAAACCCTTATTGTTTAAAACATTACCTATTTCAGATTCATTGACGTGAATTTGAGTAAAAGTTCCAAATCCGATATTGTATACATAAGGAACATCTCTTGAAACTACACCACTAATTGTGATTCCTCCAAGTTGTTTAATGATGAAGTTAACAGGTGTAATACTTGGAGTTGAAACATATAAGTATTGTTCTTCTGCAGGTACATTTTCTGATCCACCTACTGGCGGAATGTAATGAGTTTTACTAAATTGACTGAAACAATTAACTGATAGTAAGGCAATTAAGGCTATAAATAGGATATTCTTTTTCATTTTATAAAAATAGTAAAAAAATTACAATTTTATCTTTTTAATGAAAAATTTCCTTTAATTGTTTTTCCGTTGTTAAGTGTAATTACAAACCAGTAATCTGTTGACGGTAAGTCGATTCCGTTGTATGTTCCATTCCATCCAATAGAATCTTGATTTAAGGAGATTATTAATTTTCCAAATCGGTCAAAAATGTTGATCAAAGCATCGTCTAGAAATTGAATTCTTTTTATTCTCCAAACATCATTTGTACCATCACCATTTGGTGTGAAAAATCTAGGATAATCAAGAACATAAACTACTTTGGTAACAATTCCGCATTGGTTGGTGTCTTTTACATAAACCGTATAAGCATTTGGCGAAAGCCCAAAAAATAGTGGACTACTTTGATAATTAAGTCCATCAAGAGAATATTCGTAAATTCCAGAACCTGTTGCGATTATTTCTATCGAATTATTGTTACCAGCAAAGTCATTTATTACAACATCATTAATTGTTGCGCTGCTTGATTCAACGACATTGAAATTTTTTGTTTTTTCACAACCGTTTGCATCAGAAACTGTTACTGAATAATTTCCAGAAGTTGTTGCAATTATAGAATTATCGATTTCACCATTAGACCAATCATAACTTGAAAATCCACCTGCAACTGATAAAACTACTGAAGTGCCGTTGCATAAATAAACGGTTTCATCATCGAAATTGGATGGAGTAAAGGTGTTGATATTGATTTGAATTGGAGTAATTCCGATGCAATTGATACCATCTACAACTTTGCCATAAATTGTTTGCTGATTCGGAGTTGTATTTGTAAAATTGGTATTTAACGGATTTAAATTTAAAATAGCATCGTTTTCATTTGAAAAATAGGATGCAGTAAATGAACTTGGAAAACCACTTAAAAGAGTAGGAGTTACTGTCGAACTTAAATCAATTAAAGTCAATCCGTCTTGAGTTGCATCTAAATCACAAGTAGAAATTGGAGTAATCGCTGGAACTGAATTAGTAGCAATTTGCAAATCAATAGTAGCAAAACCAATGCATCCAAAACTATTTGTAGCAGTTGCTGTTAATTGATTAGTCGATAAATTTTGATAATTCGTTGGGTTTGCTATCGCATTTACACCAAGTTGAGCATCGGATAAATTTTCGTAATAAGTTACATTACTTAACTGTGCATCGCCGTTTGTAATCAAAGAATTTAATACCGATAAATTGTAGTTTGTAATACCATCAGAATTTATGTCACACTGAGTAATTGTTTGATTTACAAGAATTGGTGCAGTAGAATATTCAATAGTTATTTCACCTTTTGCAACACAAGTTGAACTATTGATGGAAACTTCAACTTCATAAAATCCATCGTCAGTTACAGTGTAAGTTGGATTGGTTTCGCCAGTAATTGCCAATCCGTCTTTAAACCATTGATAGGTATTTGAACCCGATTGTGTTGCGTTTAAAACTACATTTTCTCCAGGACATAATGGATTTTGAGTTGCAAGTAATCTATCTGTACCTAAATCTACACCAACATCAAAACTTCCGCCACCAAGAAATATTGCCGAATCGTATCTGATGTTTTCTTCATCGGCAATAACTAATTTTATATGATAAGTTACACCTGGAGTTACATTGGCTTCGGCAGTCATAACTATTGTTTGACCATTGAAGTTTATTGGGTGAACGGAATTATTATAGCTTCCAAAAAAACTTTCATTTTGTGCAACACAGCCGCTCGAACCTTGAATTTCTGGATGAACGGTTGTTACTTTTACAGGTATTGAAGTTCCAGGAACTAAGGCTAAATTTTGATATTCATTAGTACTTCCAGCGACTTTTAGTAAAAAAGCAAATCCGTCTGAATAGCGACATGGTGCAGTTCCTTGATATTCTTCGGAAGCGAAAATGTAGTCGAAACTTATTTTGCTTGTTAATGGTGTAAAATCAAATTCAAGTGCAGTCGCATTAAATGTTCCATTAATTTCTAATGCTTGTTCTAGATCAAAATCGCCTTGCCAAGAAGTGGAACCTTCGTCGATTAGATTGTCGTTTGGACCTGCAGTTCTGCTTGCTCTAGATGTACTTAAAACAATACCATTACTAAATGGAAAATCACTTCCAGAGTAACTGAAAAAACCATAACTCTGCGCTCCATTACTGAAAGTGTCGCCACTAACAGAAAAATTAGAAACAGCAGCACATGGACTGTTTACCAAAACATTTTCAACTAATTGTTGAGCAGAATAAGTGTCATCAACTACTATGTTTTGAGCAATTACTGAGTTGCCAAATACAAAGATGCTGATTAGTGTTAAATTGTAGAATAAAAACTTCATAGCATCGGCAAAGATACTACAAATCTCGTTTTTTAATGATATAATGTGACAAGAAAATAAAAATTGATGTCCAAGCCAGAACTATTAAAATAGAATACCAGTGAACGTCATAATCTTTTACATTCTCAATACCAACTTGATTTCCTATAGATTTTATTACGGCTAATCTAGTAACTGGTTCAATAATTAAATTACTCATTGATTCTAGTGGTAAAAACTGAGTTATTGAATGAGCGGTATCACTTTTTGGGAAAATTTTGAAACTTAAAATTCCAATAATGATGCCTTCAATAATGTTCCAAAAAAACAGAAAACCTAGTGCAAAGGCAGATTTTTTTACTAAAATACCCAAGAATAAGCAAAAAGAGAAAAATCCAATAAGCTTTACAAAATAGGCAAGTAGGTATTCCATTTGAGAGAAAATTATACTTGGCTCATTAAAAGAAGAAAAAATCAAACCTAAAATTAATGACACTATAAAAACAAAAACTGCAGAAATTCCGGCAAATAATGTTACAGTAAGAAATTTAGAATAGATGAATTCTTTTTTACTCATTCCATCTATTAGGTTTTGTTTTAGAGTTCCATAACTGTATTCATTTGCCATCATAGATACAATTACAACGGCTAAAAATATTTTGAAAAACGAAGCAAAATAGGTGTTAAAATGCCAAATGTATGGAAAATTAAATATTCCTTGTTCGGCTAAATCAAGATGAAATGGGCCAATATCAAATTTGATTGACGCAATTAAAGTTAAAAATGTAAGTAAAATAAAATAGGTTAATGTCAATATTCTACTCGCTCTGTTTTTCCAGATTTTTTGTAATTCTATAGATAATAATCGTTTCATTGGTGTTTGTTTTGGTTGAGTTGGAAATTATTTAGTAGCAGTCAATTGTAAAAACTGTTCTTCAAGCGAATGATTTCGTTTTACTAAATGGGTTACATAAATTTCGTTTTGAACTAAGAATTTGTTCAATTCACTAGGTTCAATGGTGCTTGATGATTGAACAATTACTTTTCCTTCTTCAAGCTTTATCGAATCAATATTTGGATATTTTTCTAATGTTTTCATTAACAAATCAATGTCATTAGATTGAACTTCTACAACTCCATTTGAGGATGACATTCCGGCAACGGTTCCAGTATATAAAATTTCGCCTTTGCGTAAAACTAAAACATGCGAACACACTTTTTCTACTTCGTCTAACAAATGCGATGCCAATAAAATTGTAGTTCCTTGTGATGCAATTAACCTAATAATATCTCTAATTTGATGAATTCCTTGCGGATCTAAACCGTTAGTTGGTTCATCTAAAATCAATATTTCTGGATCATTTAACAATGCTGATGCAATTGCCAAACGTTGTTTCATACCCAATGAAAAAGTTCTAAACTTGCTGTCTTTTCTATCTATTAATCCAACTATTTCAAGTTTTTCTTGTACTTTAGAATAGCTAATTCCTTTAATTTTACAAACCAATTCTAAATTCTCTTGCGCAGTCATGTACGGATAAAAATTTGGTCGCTCAATAATAGCTCCAACTTTTTTCAAAGCATCGTGTGTTTCCATTGTACCGCCAAACCAGCTGTATTCACCAGATGTTTTGTTAACTACGTTAAGCACAATTCCAAGAGTTGTAGATTTTCCCGAACCATTTGGCCCAAGAATTCCGTATACATTTCCTTTATGAATTTCTAGTGAAACATTTTTTACGGCTTGTAGTTTGCCATAACGTTTGTTTAAATTTTTGATTGATAGAATTGTTTCCAAGGTTTTTTGATTTTATATAAAGTAAGACGATGAACCCTAATTTTTGTTACCAGTTTCTTATAATTAAATTAAACTTCTAATTGTAAGGAACGATAGTTGGTGCTCCAATTTGATAATCAGGAATGGTTAAATCATTGTTTTTGAAGGAATTGGTTTTAAATATGTTACTTCCTTCATTTGGAATTGATGGATAATACGCAAACGATAATTGAAAGCTATTAAATACTAGATAATCGTTATTAATTAAAATTCCGATTCCAAGACTAGTGTACAATTTTTTATCAAACAGATAATTATTTTCATTGCCTACCATTCCCATTGAAAAATTAAAGTACGGATTAAAGTGAAATCCGTGCCAATTTCCTGGCGAATAGGTTTGCGTTTGAAAGGAAGCAACTAATTTTTTTGTGCCAAATAAAAGAACACTGTCAAAACCACTAATTCCGTTGGTATCATTAATGTTTATTCTGTCTTTAATATTAGGATTTCGGTTAATTCCCATGACAAAGGAAGGCTTAATAAACTGTCTAATTTTCCAATTTCCCCATTGAATTATGTTAGTAAAATAATTACCTTCTATTCGCAAAGTTGTTTCTTCTGTTGTGCCATTATTAAACAAACTTCCCCATTCTACATTGGTTCCGATATAACCAAAATTATAATAATGACCATAGGCAAATCGGGCTCCAAAATAGGCTCTTTTCGTTTTGTTTTTATCCTTAAAACCGCCTGTAATAGAATAGACTTGACCATACGGAACGTCTTCTATGATACCAAAATTGAATAAGTATTTTTCTTCTGTAAATTTTCTAGTGGTGATTCCAAAACTGGCTAAATAGTTTCGCTCTGAATTAAAAAACAATTTAGGATCATACTCTAAACTAGGTCTTTCAGTATAGTTAATATTCTGAAATCGTAGCGTTGTCACAAAATTTGTTGCACGATAATCTTCCGATTTTAAAGGAAATAATTTGAAGGCATGTCCAACCCAAAAATCTTGTGTTTCTAATTTAAAGCGCTGACTTTCATAATCTCCTGTCAAATCTGGAAGAGAATCTCTATAAAATCTATTTTCTATAAAAATTCCACCAGCCCAATGCGTTAGCGGTGAATAAAATATTCGTTCCACTTTTGCACTTTTTCTAGTGTTATTATAAGTATCATTTTGATAAAATAAGGACATGTTGATAAAAGTATTTAAAACATTACCTACAGTATACCTTGTACTTGAACCTTTCGTATTATTTTTAAATCGGTTGGTGTAATTTTGTTCTAATTCATGACCTAATCCAAAAAAATTACGCTCTGTGATTTCAAAATTAGCTTGCGAACCCGATAATGAACCTGTCGGAATTAAACTCCATGAATCTAAAACTCTTATCGAAATATCTACCGAATCTTTACTATTTTCAATTTCAATTGGTTCGATTAATACGGTTCTAAATTGCCTTTGACGTCTAATCAAACGTTCCGATTCTTTTGCTAATAATGAATCTAAAGGTTGGTTTCTTTTGATCAATAGCAAGTTTTTAACCGTCCATTCTTTCGATTTGAGGTGAAAACCATTTCCAAATTTTTCAAAGCTATTGCGAGGAACTTCTTCTTTGTTGGTTACAGAATATCCAAACGGATCTAAGGTTACAACATTGATTTTTCTAATGATTTTACCTTCATTCTTGTCAAAAGCTCTTTTTATAATGTACTTATTTCGAATGGATTTTTTAGAAGGAGCCGATTTTTTTGTAGATCGAAAAAGTAATTTATGAACAAACTTGGTAAATTTTCTTTTTTTAGAATAGTTCTCAATGTTTTTATAGACGGTCGTAGAATCTTTTTTTACGATTTTTTCTTGTGCTGAAATAGAATAACAGCAACCAAAAAAAAGCAATAATACCAGTAAAATTCTTTGTGACATATATAAAATTTTCTTTTGTAGCAAGGTATTAAAATTCATTTAATGATAACTCATTTCTAAGCTGGTTCTTGTGTTAAAGTGGGAATTTTATAACTTTTTTGCTTTTAAATGATACTTTTTGAACGATTGCAGTTAGATTCAAATAAAAAATCCCTAACTGTTTTTGCAATTAGGGATTTACTCAACTCAAACTATTTAATGATTCACTTAAAACTCTATTTTTTAACCAACGGATGTTTCTTCTTGCAAAAGTTGAATGAGGTTTTATTTACTTCTTTCAATTATCGCATTTATGAAGTTTTTATTACTTTAGAATCGTTAATTCATTATAATCTACATACAGAATTCATATACTCTAAACTAGGAAGTCACATTTCTTTTGACTCTTTGACAATCCTATTTAGGTAGATTATTTGGTTAGAAATCTAAAATTATACAATTATAAATAAAATAGCAAATAAATCTGTTTAAATGCAGTTAATTTTATAATATGTAAGTATAATTTTATATTTTTAACATTATTATGCAAAATATATTAGATTTTATGAAAACAAAAAATCCTCAATCGATTTTACTCAATTGAGGATTTATATTTTATAAAAGTGCTTTTTAAATTGCGTTTACAATAGCAACAAAATCGTCTGCTTTTAATGCTGCTCCACCAATTAATCCGCCATCAACATCGGGTTTTCCGAAGATTTCTTGCGCGTTATCTGGTTTTACACTTCCGCCATAAAGGATAGAAACGTTTTCTGCAATTTCGCTTCCGTAAGTATGACGAACAGTTTCTCTAATAAAGGCGTGCATTTCTTGGGCTTGCTCTGGACTTGCAGTTTCGCCGGTTCCAATGGCCCAAACTGGTTCGTATGCCAAAATAATATCTTGCCAAGCTTCGTTACTTAAATGAAATAATCCGTCGCGCAATTGATTTTCAACTACATTAAAATGTTGCTCGTCTTTTCTGTCTTTCAATTCTTCGCCAAAGCAAAAAATCACAGTCATATCGTGACGTAAAGCAGTATCTACTTTATTTGCAATTAAAGCATCGGTTTCATGAAAAATTGAACGTCTTTCAGAATGTCCTAAAATTACTGTGTTTACACCAACGCTTTTCAACATATCTGCCGAAATTTCTCCAG
This sequence comes from Flavobacterium sp., assembly GCF_003525665.1. Taxonomy (GTDB): domain Bacteria; phylum Bacteroidota; class Bacteroidia; order Flavobacteriales; family Flavobacteriaceae; genus Flavobacterium. The sequence continues at coordinate 13,988 of NZ_DQDX01000105.1, read as the reverse complement.
TATAAGCGCCATTTTCATTTTGATGCATGTTTTGTGCAGCAACTGTAATGTTAGTAAACTCTAAATGATCTACGGCAGAAGCCAAATTCACAAAAGTAGGAGCTACAATAATTTGTACTTCTTTATCTTCTGGTAATTTGTCGATTAATTCATTTAACAAGTCTTCAGTTTCTTCACTGTTTTTGTTCATTTTCCAGTTTCCTGCAACAATTTTAGTTCTCATTTTTATTGTTTTAATGCTTTAGTAATTTTTTCAAAGTCTTTTTCTATCGCTCTATATAAATCTACAGAACCTTCTTTGTTAACAACAATATATCTCGGAATCCAATCTAAATCAATTGATTGTCCGAAACTGCCTTTCATTCCTTTTTCATCATTAACCCAATAGTGATCTCCTTCAACTTCATGTTTTTTAATTCCTTCATTCCACTTTTCAAAAGATTTGTCCATTGAAATAAATACATAGGCAACATCAGGATTTTCTTTCTGAATTTCTTTTAATTTAGGCATCGCTTTTACACAATCGCTACACCAAGAAGCCCAAACTTCAATTAAAATGGTTTTTCCTTTGTGTTGTTCGAGAATATCTCTAAAAGCAATTTCGTTACCTTCTAATGTTGTTATTTGTCCGTTTAATGCTTCTTCAGAAAATTGTTTTTCTTGTGCATTGGTGCAAGATATTGTGGTCATTACGATACTTAATATTAAGAGTATTTTTTTCATAGTTTTCATTTTTAAATTATAATTTTAGTTGATCACTATCATTGTGATGTAATTTTTGTTTGATGGTTCCTTTTTCAATAACTATTATACTCGGATTGGCTCTTTCTATTGTTTTAATAGCAATAGCATCACAGAAATAGTAATCAAAAGTTTGTCCGTATTTTTTCTTAACCTCGGCAGTTTTGTCTTTAGAAGCAGTTAATGCAACCACTTTATATCCTTTTGCTTTAGCGTCAAGATTAATTTTCTCTAATTTTTGTAAACCATCAGCATCGGCTTTATCCAAATCATATGCTGTAAATATAATCAATTTTGGTTCTTGTAGTAAGGCGTCTTTATAGTCAGTTCCATCTAATTCCAGAGCGAAATCGTGAATTGGTGGCACATAACCTTCTTTAATTACTTTATCTTTACGCTCTACAAATACTGCATCCGATGGAATTTTTCCGTCCATTAAATCTTTTTCTGCAAACTCAGTTGCAACACCTTTTACTTTGTAAACAAAGATCATTTCTACAACACTTTTTTCAGCGTTAGCAGGAACTTCCATTCCTTTTTGGATGTTATTTCCAACTTTATAAGGTCTAAAATCTTTTAAAGGCAAGTGATTTAAAACCCAATATCCCATAAATGCTGATAAAACAACACTTAAAACGGCCAATATGTTCTGAACTTTTTGTCCGAATAATGGTTTTATCAACTTCATATTGAAGAATAAAATCAGAATAAAAAACAATAAAACAACATCTTTAGTGAATGATTCCCAAGGAGTTAGTTTTAAAGCATCGCCAAAGCAACCACAATCTTTAACTACATCAAAATAAGCTGAATAAAAGGTTAAAAACGTAAAGAATACAATCAGTAAAAGTAAACTCCAAATGGTGAATTTCGATTTATATCCAATTAAAAGCATTACACCCAAAACTACTTCTAAAATTACTAGAAACAACGCCAAAGCCAATGTATACGGAACTAAAAACGGAATATTAAAAACCGTTTCACTAAAATATTCATCCAATTTATAAGAGAATCCAACTGGATCATTAAGTTTGATTAAACCCGAAATAATAAACAATATTCCGACGAAAATTCTAGAAAACTGGGTAATTATGTTTTTCATTTTTTAAATTTTGTACAAAGTTAAAATAGATACTTTAATAGTGGTGTTAATGAATTGTTATTGTGTCATTGCAAAATACCTAGAACTTCTTCATCAATATCAAAGCAAAAATCGAATAATTAATCATGTCTTGATAATTGGCATCAATACCTTCTGATACCAACGTTTTTCCTTTATTATCTTCAATTTGTTTTACGCGAAGTAACTTTTGAAGAATTAAATCGGTTAACGAACTCACTCTCATTTCGCGCCAAGCTTCGCCATAATCATGGTTTTTAGCTTCCATTAAGGTTTTGGTTAACGTTACTTTTTCATCATAAAGTTGGGTTGCCTTTTCAACTCCTAAATCGGGTTGGTCTACAACACCTAAGTCCAATTGAATCAAAGCCATGATGCAATAATTGATAATTCCGATGAATTCTCCAGTTTCATCTTCATCCACTTTACGCACTTCGTTTTCTTGCAAACTTCTAATGCGTTGCGCTTTTATAAAAATTTGGTCAGTAAGCGATGGCAAACGTAAAATACGCCAAGCACTTCCATAATCGGTCATTTTTTTGATAAATAAATCACGGCAAACGCCAATTACTTTATCATATTCTTGTGAAGTATTCTTCATTAAATGGTATATTTGTATGAATTTTTTCAAAAGTACAGATTTTTTCTCTGAAATCTAAAATCAAAATCTAAATTCTGAAATCAAAGCGAGAATGACAATCAATTGCAACGGAAAACTCATCGATTTATCAACTCCCAAAGTGATGGGAATTTTAAATTGTACACCAGATTCTTTTTACGATGGCGGAAAATATAAAAGTGAATCTCAATTTCTTTCTCAGGTTGAAAAAATGCTTTCAGATGGAGCGACTTTCGTTGATATTGGAGCCTATTCAAGTAAACCTAATGCCGAATTTGTATCGGAAGAAGAAGAATTAAACAGATTACTTCCTGTTATAGAGTTGGTTTTGAAAACGTTTCCAGAAACTATAATCTCTGTAGATACTTTTAGAAGTAAAATTGCTCAAAGTGCTATTGAAAACGGTGCAGCAATCATCAATGATATTTCGGCAGGAAATTTAGACGAAAATATGTTGGAAACCGTTGCCAAACTTCAAGTTCCGTACATTATGATGCACATGAAAGGAACTCCGCAAACCATGCAAACGTTAACGCAATATGACAATATTTGCAAAGAAATGCTTTTCTATTTTTCAGAAAGAGTAGGCAAGGCGAGAAGTTTCGGAATTAACGACATTATAATCGATCCCGGATTTGGATTTGCTAAAACATTGGAGCAAAATTATGAAGTGATGCAAAAATTAGAATTGTTTCAAATGCTAGAATTGCCTTTACTTGTTGGAATTTCCAGAAAATCGATGATATACAAAACATTAGAAACCACAGCAGAAAATAGTTTGAACGGAACCACATTTTTAAACGCAATTTCACTTCAAAAAGGCGCCAATATTCTTCGAGTTCATGATGTAAAAGAAGCTGTTGAAGGCGTAAAATTATTCAATAAATTAAATCAGATTTTATAATGAAAAAGATACTTGTTACACTTTTAGCTTTTGCACTATTTTCTTGCAATGAAAAAGAGGTTTTATTACCAGAAGTTGATACAACTATTGTAGAAAAAGTTGAAAATTTATCTCCAATTTATATTTTTCTCGAAGTAAAAGGTAAAGATACAGTTGCCGCATTGAATAGAAAAAACGCCATAAGTTCGACCAATTTCATTTTCAATATTGACAAGCGTTTGCCATTAAAATTAGTGCTTCCAGAAGTAATAAAAGCTGTTGCTAAAAAAGAAGCAAGTGCTCACAAAGACAGTACTTCGCAGAATTATTATTCGTATTCTGACATCAAGAAAAAACAATTGGCATTTCTACCATTTACTAAAATGAATTACAAATTAGAAAAACCAAAATCGGGTGGTACTATTTATTTTTCTAAAAATCAAATAGTTGTGGATAATATACCATTTGAAAAAGAAAAATTTGAAAAGTATATCCAAAATCTTTCAGTTGAGGATTTATACAAATGTAATTTTTGTTTTGATAAAAATGATAGTTACGAAAGTTACATTAAGAATCTTGTTTTTATAAAATCGTTAGATATAAAACGAACTCATACTGAAGAATACATTTATTAAAATTCCAACTTCTAAATTCCAAATTCCAAATTGCATCTTCTATCTTTTACTGATGATGATACGGTTCATTTTTTAGAATAGTAAATCCGCGATAAATTTGCTCAATTACGAACAATCGAACCATTTGATGCGAAAAAGTCATTGCTGAAAGTGAGATTTTACCTTGTGCTTTTTTATACACTTCATCACTAAAACCGTAAGGTCCGCCAATTACAAAAACAAGTGTTTTAATCCCGGCATTCATTTTTTTCTGTAAATAATCTGAGAAACCAATGCTTGAAAAATTAGTACCATTTTCATCCAATAAAATCAATTGATCGGTTGGCGAAAGTTTGGCTAAAATGAGTTCGCCTTCTTTTTCTTTCTGTTGATTTTCTGATAGATTTTTGACGTTTTTAATATCTGGAATTACCTCTAAATCAAATTTTATGTAAAACGACAAGCGCTTGCTGTATTCGTCAATTAACGCTTGCAGGTTTTTATTATCGGTTTTGCCAATAGCTAGGAGTTTGATGTTCATGGTTTTTGTAAAATGCAAAAGTATAAAAAAGAACCATCCGAAAAAACGGATGGTTCACAAACACAATTCACTTAACTAAATTAAAAACAATAACTATTTTCAGCTACTAATTTTGCAGTAATTGTTTCTCTCAAAGCTACAATATTAGGCATGTTGGTGTATTTTGTAAAACGGCGTAAACCCATAAGCATCATGCGTTGTTCATCGCCTTCGGCAAACGAAATAATGCTTTCTTTACCTTTTTGAGTAACTATGTCAACGGCTTTGTACAAGTATAATTTTGCCATTGCAATTTGCTCTTTTACTTTGTCTTCGCCTTCTTTTTTGGCTAATTTTTCAGTACGTAAAATAGTACTTTCTGCCATGTAAATTTCAATTAACATATCGGCTGCAGCCATTAATAATTGTTGGTGCCCGTCTAAATCTGGTCCAAATTTTTGAACTGCACCACCAGCAACCATTAAGAACGATTTTTTCAAATTGGCTAATATCGCTTTTTCTTCAGCAAATAATTCGGAGAAATCTGGAGTATCGAATGATGGAATTCCCATTAATTCTTCTTGAACTTTAGATGCTGGTCCAAGTAAATCAACGTGACCTTTCATAGCTTTTTTGATCAACATTCCTACAGATAACATTCTGTTGATTTCATTTGTACCTTCGTAAATACGAGCAATTCTTGCATCACGCCAAGCAGATTCCATTGGTGTATCTTCAGAGAATCCCATTCCACCAAAAATTTGAATTCCTTCATCGGAACAATTTTGAACGTCTTCAGAAACTGCCACTTTTAGAATTGAACATTCTATTGCAAATTCTTCAACTCCTTTTAATTCTGCTTCTTGGTGTGAATTTCCTTCAGCAACTCTAGCATTTATTCTATCTTCAATAGCTTTTGCTGCTCTGTATGTAGCGCTTTCTCCAGCATAACAACTTGTTGCCATTTCTGCTAATTTGTAACGAATTGCTCCAAATTGCGAAATTGGTGTATTAAATTGAACTCTTTCATTTGCATATTTAACTGCTCCGTCAGTCACTCTACGTTGTGCATCCAAACAAGCTGCAGCTAATTTTATACGTCCAACATTTAATGAATTCATTGCGATTTTAAATCCGTTTCCTCTTTCAGAAAGCATGTTTTCTACAGGAACTTTCGTTTCATTAAAGAACACCTGACGCGTAGAAGAAGCACGAATTCCTAATTTATGCTCTTCTTCATTCATCGAAATTCCATTTGATGGATCATTTTCAACGATGAAACCTGTAATATTTTTATCATCGCCAATTCTTGCGAAAACTATAAATAAGGAACAAAATCCAGCGTTAGAAATCCACATTTTTTGTCCTGTGATAGAATATGTTTTTCCATCTTCAGATAAAACTGCTTTAGTTTTTCCAGAATTTGCATCCGAACCTGCACCTGGTTCTGTTAAGCAATAAGCTCCAAACCATTCACCAGAAGCTAATTTTGGTACATACTTTAATTTTTGTTCTTCATTTCCGTATAGCGTAATCGGCATAGTTCCAATTCCAGTATGCGCACCAAACGCTGTAGAAAACGAACCAGTTGCACCCGAAATGTAATCGCAAACTAGACAAGTGTCTACAAATCCCATCCCTAATCCGCCGTAAGCTTCTGGAACTGCTATTCCTAAGAATCCCATTTCTCCTGCTTTACGCATCGATGCTTCTGTGTAAGCGTAATCTTTTTTCTCAAATTTGTCTTTGTGTGCCCACAATTCTTTATCTGTAAATTCTTTTACAGAATCGCGCATCATTAATTGTTCTTCAGAGAAATCCTCTGGAGTAAAGACATTTTCACATTTGGTTTCTTTTACCAAAAACTGTCCACCTCTTGTTATATCTTCCATAATTTAGTTTTTTTTAGTTTTAATAGTTTTTTTTGAACACAGAGTTTAGAAATTTTAATAATTTTTTGAATTTCTAAAATCTGTGTTCTTAATATTTTGTTTTGTTATAAAAGTTCAAATACACCTGCAGAACCTTGACCAGTTCCAACACACATACTTACAATTCCGTATTTATCACCACGACGTTTCATTTCGTCAAATAATTGTACCGATAATTTTGCACCAGTACAACCTAATGGATGACCTAATGCGATTGCGCCACCATTCACATTTATAATTTCTGGATTCAGATTTAATTCACGAGTTACTGCTAATGCTTGTGATGCGAAAGCTTCGTTTAGTTCAATTAATCCAATATCATTTAGTGATAATCCGGCTTGTTTTAATGCTTTCGGAATTGCTTTAACTGGTCCGATTCCCATAATTCTTGGTTCAACTCCAGCGGATGCAAAATTTACTAATCGTGCAATAGGAGTGATGTTTAATTCTTTTACCAATTCTTCGCTCATGATTAAAACGAATGCTGCACCATCACTCATTTGTGATGAGTTTCCAGCAGTTACACTTCCGTCAGCGGCGAAAACCGGACGTAATTTATTCAATGCTGCAATATTGGTGTCAGCTCTCGGACCTTCATCTTTGCTTACTACGTATGATTTTGTTTCCTTTTTACCATTTTCATTGATGAAAGTCTGTTCAACAGTAATCGGAACAATTTGTTTGTCAAATTTACCTTCAGCTTGAGCTTTCAATGCTTTTTGATGTGAGTTGAAAGCAAACTCATCTTGATCTTCACGAGAAATATTGAATTGTTTTGCAACAGCTTCTGCCGTTAGACCCATTCCCCAATAATAATCTTCGTTTCCTTCTTTTGCGACAGCGTAATCTGGCGTTGGTTTGTATCCACCCATTGGGATAAAACTCATGCTTTCTGCACCACCAGCGATAATACAATCTGCCATTCCGCTTTGGATTTTGGCTGTTGCCATTCCGATTGTTTCTAGTCCAGAAGCGCAATATCTATTTACTGTTACTCCAGGAACATCGGTTACTTTTAATCCCATTAATGAAATTAATCGTCCAACGTTTAGTCCTTGTTCTGCTTCTGGCATTGCATTTCCAACCATTACGTCGTCAATTCTTTTTTTGTCGAAATCTGGAAATTGAGCCATCAGATGTTCGATTGTTTCTGCTGCTAATTCGTCAGGACGTTTGAAACGGAAAACTCCTTTTGGTGCTTTTCCAACTGCCGTACGAAATCCGGATACTATATATGCTGTTTTCATAGTTATTGTATTAAGATTGGAGTATTAAGTATTAAGACTTACCAATCGTGTGATTATACTTTTAATGTTTTTTGAAAGGAGAAATTCATATTTGAAACTTCTACTAATTTCTCAACGGTTTTCCTTTTGTTAACATAAATTGGATACGCTCCAATGTTTTTCTTTCTGTACAAAGCGATAAAAATGCTTCTCTTTCAATATCCAATAAATATTGTTCGCTTACTAAAGTTGGTTCAGATAAATCGCCTCCAGCCATAACGTACGCTAGTTTGTTAGCAATTTTCAAATCGTGTTCTGAAATGTATTTTCCAGCAACCATTTGGTTTGTTCCAACTAAGAACATTCCTAACGCTTGTTTTCCTAAAACTTTTACGTCTTTTCTTTGAATTGGTTGTGTGTAACCAGCTTCAGCCATTAACAATGCGTGTTTCTTAGCTTCGGCTATTTGTCTGTCTTTATTAACTACGACAATATCTTTTCCTTTTTGTAAAAGTCCGGTATCAAAAGCTTCATACGCTGATGTTGATACTTTTGCCATTGCGATGGTCATGAAATATTCTTGTAAAACATTCAATTCAACGTCATTTTTATGGAATAAATCTGAGGCACGTAACGTCAATTCTTTAGAACCACCACCACCAGGAATTACACCAACTCCAAATTCTACCAATCCCATATAGGTTTCTGCTGCAGCAACGACTTTATCGGCGTGTAAACTCATTTCGCATCCACCACCAAAAGTCATTCCGTGTGGCGCAACCACTACAGGAATTCCAGAGTAACGCACACGCATCATCGTGTCTTGGAACATTTTGATAGCCATGTTCAATTCGTCGTATTCTTGCTCAACAGCCATCATGAAAATCATTCCGATATTGGCTCCAACAGAGAAATTCGCTGCTTGATTTCCGATAACTAATCCTTGATATTCTTTTTCTGATAAATCTATTGCTTTGTTGATAGCTGATAAAACATCGCCACCAATGGTATTCATTTTCGATTGGAATTCTAAGTTCAAAATTCCGTCTCCTAAATCCTGAATAATTGCTCCAGAATTACTCCAAACTTTCTTAGTTTCACGAATATTGTTTAGGATGATGAAACTATCTTGTCCCGGAATTTTCGTCTGTGATTTATTTGGAATATTATAGAAATAAGTTGCACCTTCTTTTACAGCATAAAAACTTGTAGTTCCAGAAGCTACCATTTCGTTAACCCAAGCAGCTGGCTCGTAACCTTCAGCTTTCATTAACTCAATTCCTTTTTCAACACCAATGGCATCCCATATCTCGAACGGACCATTTTCCCATCCGAAACCCGCTTTCATGGCATCGTCAATTTTGTATAATTCGTCTGATATTTCAGGAATTCTATTCGATACATAAGCAAACATAGACGAGAATGATTTTCTGTAGAATTCGCCTGCTTTGTCTTTTCCTTTCACTAAAACCTTGAATCTATTGATTGGTTTATCGATGGTTTTAGTCAATTCTAATGTAGCAAAATTTGCTTTTTTTGCTGCTCTATATTCAAGAGTATCTAAATCTAAAGTTAGAATTTCTTTTCCTTCTTTTTTGTAAAAACCTTGACCAGTTTTGCTTCCTAACCATTTGTTTTCCATCATTTTGTTGATGAAAGTTGGAAGTTTAAACAATTCATGTGCTTCGTCATTCGGACAATTTTCATAAATTCCGTTGGCAACGTGAACTAATGTATCCAATCCAACAACGTCAACAGTTCTGAAAGTAGCCGATTTTGGTCGACCAATAACTGGACCAGTTAATTTGTCAACTTCTTCGATAGTTAAACCCATTTCGGTAACCAAGTGAAACAAACTCTGAATTCCGAAGATTCCGATTCTATTTCCAATAAATGCTGGAGTATCTTTGGCTACAACTGATGTTTTTCCTAAGAATTGTGATCCATAATTTGTTAAGAAATCCAATACTTCTGATGAAGTTTGTGGACCAGGAATGATTTCGAATAATTTTAGATAACGAGCTGGATTGAAGAAATGGGTTCCACAGAAATGTTTCTGAAAATCTTCGCTTCGTCCTTCGCTCATGAATTTTATTGGAATACCAGAAGTGTTAGAAGTTACTAAAGTTCCTGGTTTTCTGTATTTTTCGATTTGTTCAAAAACCAATTTCTTGATGTCTAAACGTTCTACTACAACTTCGATAATCCAATCGTAATTGGCAATTTTCGCCATATCATCGGTTGTATTTCCGGTTGTAATTCTGCTCGCAAATTTCTGGTTGTAAATAGGCGATGGGCTACTTTTTAAAGCATTCGCTAAGTGATCGTTTACCAATCGGTTGCGAACAACTTTACTTTCTAAAGTTAGTCCTTTCTTTTCTTCGATTTCGGTTAAAGCATTCGGAGCAATATCCAAAAGCAATACTTCCAATCCGATGTTTGCAAAATGACAAGCAATTCCAGAACCCATGATTCCGGATCCAACTACTGCCACTTTTTTAATAATTCGTTTCATTTGTTTCATTTTAAAGAAAATAGAATATAGAGAATAGAAAATAGACTTTACTTCAGTCCATTTTGAAATGACATTGTCATTCTTTGAAATTCTTCTATCTTACTTTCTAATTGGTTAAAAATTGTTTCTGTTATATACTTTCTATGTTTTGAAACTATAAGTTGTGTTATTAATTCAAATGATGATCCTAGTGAAATATCTATAAAATGACTAAAAGATTTATCTGTTCTTGAAGAACCTTCAGCTATATTACTTGGTATAGAAACAGAACATCTACTTAATTGCGAACTTAAATCATAACGCTCATGTTTTGGAAAATCCACCAGAATATCTGAAACATCATTCGCTATTCCAATACCAAGCTGCCAAATCTTTAAGTTCTTATAATTATGTCTCATTGTACTAGAATGTCTATATTCTATATTCTATATTCTATATTCTATATTCTATATTCTTAAATTTTAAAATATCTTCTTCTCCGCAATTAAATCATTAATGATATCAGCAACTTCAATGAAGTTTTTCAGTTTTTCATCTGAAATGTTTTTGCGAATGGTTTCATTAAATTGTAATACGGTTTCTTTTGATTGTGCTCGCATTTGTTTACCAAAATCGGTTAGGTAAATTAATACACCACGACCATCGTCAGGATTTTTCTTTCGTATTATTAATCCTTTTTCCTCCAGTGTTTTTAGCGTTCGGGTTAATGAAGTTGCTTCCATACCCATACGCGAACTTATCGCTGTTGAAGGTGTTCCTTCTTCTTTATCAATACTTAGTAAAGCAAAACCAATTGCCATCGAACCATCAAATTTGGAAGCTTCTTCGTTGTACATTCTCGAAACAGCTTGCCAAGTGGCTCTTAATATATAGTCTATTGTTTTTTCTTTCATATTTATAACTACGTTTTGCTATAACGTTTTAGTTCGGAATTTCAAAGATAAGAAAAATTTATTATGCACGCATACTATTTTGAAGTTTTTTTTACTTCAAATTTGCAAAATAGTGACGAAGTATTGATTTTATTTGGCTTTAGGATTGATTGGAAAAGAGTAAAATTCCAATTTTTATATGAAATAATCTGTAATTATTACATTATCATTTCGTTATTTGTAACTAAAAGTGTGGTTTGTGCGATGTATAAATTGAATGAATTAGCTTCTCAAAATCTTATTCATCGATTTTCCTTTGGATAATTCATCAACCAATTTATCTAAGTAACGAATCTTTTGCATGAGCGGATTTTCAATATCTTCTACCCGATAACCACAGATTACGCCTGTAATTTTTGCAACGTTTGGATTGATTTGTGGTGCTTTTTCAAAAAAGGTTTGAAAGTCGATTTTATCATCAAGTACTTGCTGAAATGTTTCTTCGTTGTAGCCTGTTAACCAAAAAATAATTTCATCCAATTCCACTTTTGTCTGACCTTTTCGCTCCACTTTATTGATGTAATGCGGATAAACGCTTGCGAATGATGTGGTGAATATTCTATGATTTTCCATGCTTTTGTCTAAGATTTATTCTTAATGTAAAAAGAAATGAGTCACAAATTTAATTATATTTTTCAATACTCTTTTCCAAAATCATTTTAAACCTGTTACGTAAACGTTCGGGTTTTATGATTTCTAATCCGTTGCCAAATCCTAATAAAAGACGTTCGAGTTCGTAGTTTTCAATTAAAAGTAAATGGATTATTATGCTACCGTCGTCGTTTGTTTGTATCAACCTTTGCGAGTTATGAATTGATTTCAAAATTGTATTTTTATAGACTAATTCCAACTTATCGAGTAGCTAAATTCCCTTTAATTGAGTTGTGAATTGATTTCAAAATTGTATTTTTATAGACTAATTCCAACTTTTTTGATTGTAGTCCTTACACATCAATTGTTGTGAATTGATTTCAAAATTGTATTTTTATAGACTAATTCCAACAAAGAGTTTGATCACCATAATTCTGTATTTGTTGTGAATTGATTTCAAAATTGTATTTTTATAGACTAATTCCAACCCAAATAGGTTTCCAATCGTAACCCACAAAGTTGTGAATTGATTTCAAAATTGTATTTTTATAGACTAATTCCAACTTAAGATTGTTGACTTTGAAACAGCATATAGTTGTGAATTGATTTCAAAATTGTATTTTTATAGACTAATTCCAACTGAATCTGGTGGCAAACTAACTAAAGTTCAGTTGTGAATTGATTTCAAAATTGTATTTTTATAGACTAATTCCAACTACTCCCATTATTAAAACTTCCGCCACTAAGTTGTGAATTGATTTCAAAATTGTATTTTTATAGACTAATTCCAACGATATTATTGTAGTTTATAACACAAGGCGCAGTTGTGAATTGATTTCAAAATTGTATTTTTATAGACTAATTCCAACTTTGACAAAATATTAAGTAAGTGGGTTAGTGTTGTGAATTGATTTCAAAATTGTATTTTTATAGACTAATTCCAACTAAAAAATATTCAGCAACAAGTCTATGTATGTTGTGAATTGATTTCAAAATTGTATTTTTATAGACTAATTCCAACCAAAAACAAATGCATTGCGTTCGCCCTCTGTTGTGAATTGATTTCAAAATTGTATTTTTATAGACTAATTCCAACAAAACCAGACTTTAGATATTGCAACTGCTAGTTGTGAATTGATTTCAAAATTGTATTTTTATAGACTAATTCCAACAAAAGCGTTGAAGTAGGTAAAGCCGACGGTGTTGTGAATTGATTTCAAAATTGTATTTTTATAGACTAATTCCAACATATTTGAATCAGAAGAAACCCTACAAATCGTTGTGAATTGATTTCAAAATTGTATTTTTATAGACTAATTCCAACAACTCTCACTTATTAAATTTGTTAATGTATGTTGTGAATTGATTTCAAAATTGTATTTTTATAGACTAATTCCAACGAGAGGTTGCGCTTCAAGACCTTTACAGAAGTTGTGAATTGATTTCAAAATTGTATTTTTATAGACTAATTCCAACCTTCAATGTCCATTGATAAAATAGCACCATGTTGTGAATTGATTTCAAAATTGTATTTTTATAGACTAATTCCAACTGTTAGATGATTATCTACTTGGAGAAAGTGGTTGTGAATTGATTTCAAAATTGTATTTTTATAGACTAATTCCAACTAGATGACTTTGCTAATCAATCGGGGTTTGGTTGTGAATTGATTTCAAAATTGTATTTTTATAGACTAATTCCAACTAGAGTATTTCGTGACTGCATAGAACGTGAGTTGTGAATTGATTTCAAAATTGTATTTTTATAGACTAATTCCAACTTTTCGTGTTCTATTGTGCTATTCGCTTGTGTTGTGAATTGATTTCAAAATTGTATTTTTATAGACTAATTCCAACAAGCCGTTTCAAATGTGTCAATTAATGAGTGTTGTGAATTGATTTCAAAATTGTATTTTTATAGACTAATTCCAACAAAATCAGCCTATATAATCTTATCGGATTCGTTGTGAATTGATTTCAAAATTGTATTTTTATAGACTAATTCCAACTAATTTGGAATTGCAACTGTCAACGTTTCGGTTGTGAATTGATTTCAAAATTGTATTTTTATAGACTAATTCCAACTGTACTTTTCCTTTAATGTTTGCAGAAATTGTTGTGAATTGATTTCAAAATTGTATTTTTATAGACTAATTCCAACAATTTGAATTATTAGCATTATTCCAAGCTCGTTGTGAATTGATTTCAAAATTGTATTTTTATAGACTAATTCAAACAAAGACAGCCGAAGAGACTATCTCGTCTGTGTTGTGAATTGATTTCAAAATTGTATTTTT
>NZ_DQDX01000109.1:8961-9518 GCF_003525665.1 Flavobacterium sp. | reverse complement strand
AATAAATAAAAGTTTAAATTTACCAGATTCTCTTGAATATGAGAATGAAATCAGAATTTATAAAGACTTTTCCACAACAGATGGAATGAAAATTTTTAGAATGTACAATAAAGGGAAAAATGAATGGGTTGTTAACATATTTTACTACAACAAAGCATTTAAATCTCCTACAAAGATTGACGTGATTGAGTTTCCCAAAGAAAATCTTGGTAAATTAAAAGCAAAAAATGCAAATTTAATTTGGCTAAAATTTTTACTTGCTGATATTGATAAATTACCAAATTTAAAAGATATTAGTTACAAATTAAAGAAGAGTAAAATTGAATTTATAGATGGAGAATATTCTATCGCAAGAAATGTAATGTCGGTTGTGGATGGTCAAAGTTATTTCGTGAATTTTAGAAATTTAAAAATAACAAATAATTTTATCTTTAATAATCCTGAAACTTATTTGTCAAGTTATGCAGATGTTGATGAATTAATTTCTTACAATCAAATATTAAAAATAATCAAAAATGAATTTAATCGGTGGAATGATTAGTTTATAAAAAAATATG
>NZ_DQDX01000109.1:6187-8920 GCF_003525665.1 Flavobacterium sp. | reverse complement strand
CTCGGAGATGTGTATAAGAGCCAGAATATAAACCATTTCATTAGCTTTAACTTCCTGTGGAACAGCGATAAAAACACTTTCTGGGTTTAAGGATCCGAGAGTAGAAGATAAAAAAGAATTAAATAGTTACTTCTCTGAACTAGTTCCAAATTCGCCTACCTATTTTGTAAGGATAAAAGAACCTGGAAATGAAAATGAAATTTTTCAAGCAATTGGCTCCGGTTTAACTAGTGAAATTTTAATTTTTAGCCAATCTGGTGAAAAATATTGTTATCAAGGCGTGGAGGAATGTTCTGGAATTCAAATGCAAAGTGCTTTTAAAAATTTTAATGAAAATTATTCTCCATGCAAAGAAGAAGGTTCTTTGAAATTAAAATCATATCTCGAAAAGCTATTAGATGTTGATGGAAATTCTATTAAGTTAGAAAATTTACCAAAAGTTGATTATTACATTTTTCAGCATTGGAATAAATATTCTGGCTCTAAAAAAAGAATAAAAGAAGACATAAACTGGTTGCTAGATTTAAAGAAAAAATCCGATTTAAACATAGCTATATTATTTGTTAATTCTGATATGTTAGAAGAATGGGGATTGGAAAAAAACGGCGAATTACCTATAAAATTTAAAAAAGATGGAGATAAGTTTACAATGACATTTGGTGAACTTCCATTAAAAAAATAAGATAATGCAAAAAGGAAAATTATTAGTATTCTCAGCACCATCTGGTTCGGGAAAAACCACTATAGTAAGGCATTTATTGGCGCAGGAAGATTTGAATTTAGAATTTTCAATATCTTGTGCAACACGTGAACCTCGAGGTGAAGAAGTAGACGGAAAAGATTACTATTTCATCACTTGGGAAGAGTTTAAAAAACACATCAAAGCTGAAGAGTTTGTTGAATGGGAAGAAGTGTACACCAACAATTACTACGGAACTTTAAAAAGCGAAGTCGAACGCATTTGGGCAAAAGGCAAAAACGTAATTTTCGACATTGATGTTTCGGGTGGATTGCGAATTAAACACAAATTTCCTCAAGAAACTTTAGCTGTTTTTGTAAAACCACCAAGTGTTGACGAACTAAAAAGAAGATTAAAAGAACGTTCTACTGAAAGCGACGAGAAAATCAATATGCGCATCGCAAAAGCACACGTTGAATTAGCAACAGCACCACAATTTGACACGATTATTAAGAATTATGATTTGGATGTGGCAAAGCAAGATGCGTATGAATTGGTGAAGGAATTTATAAATAAATAAATTTGTAGAGACGCGATTAATCGCGTCTCACATTATTACACGCAAATTATTTTAAAAACATTAGACGCGATAAATCGCGTCTCTACCGAAAAACAAAAATGAAAATAGGATTATATTTCGGAACCTTCAACCCAATTCACATTGGACATTTAATTATTGCCAATCATATGGCAGAGCATTCTGATTTGGATCAAATTTGGATGGTTGTAACGCCACATAATCCGCATAAGCAGAAGAGTACATTACTAGACGATTACCAACGTTTGCATTTAGTGAATTTGGCCACCGAAGAGTATCCAAAAATTAAACCTTCGGATATTGAATTTAAATTACCTCAGCCTAATTATACGGTGAATACTTTGGCACATTTAAAAGACAAATTTCCTAAATTTGAATTTTCATTAATAATGGGAGAAGACAATTTGAATTCGCTTCACAAATGGAAAAACTACGAATACATTCTCGATAATTATGATATTTACATTTACCCAAGATTAAATTCGGGTGAAATCGATGAACAATTTGTCAATCATCCAAAAATTCATCGCGTTGGCGCACCAGTCATCGAACTTTCATCAACATTTATTCGCGAAAGCATCAAAAACAAAAAGAATATTCGTCCGCTATTATCTGAAAAAGTTTGGGAATATGTAGATGCTAATAATTTTTATAAGAAGTAAATGAGCGAAATTCTCCGACAACAAATAGAAGAAATTACATCCTTAACCGATGAAGAATTTGAGTATGTCTTATCTCATTTTGAAACCAAAAAACTCAAAAAACATCAATTTCTTATTCAGGAAAATGACCTTGTAAAAAATGATTATTTTGTATTGAATGGTTGCTTAAAATCCTATCATGTTGATTCCAACGGAAAGGAACATATTGTTCAATTTGCTACCCAAAATTGGTGGATTACCGATTTTCAAGCCCATTTTAATAAAACTAATGCTACACTTTTTATAGATTGTATTGAAGATTGCGAGTTGCTGTCATTATCGTTAGAAAACCGAGAAAAACTATGTTCAGAAATGCATAAAATTGAACATTTTTTCAGAAAAAAATCCAATTCGGGATACGTCGCTTTGCAACAACGTATTTTATCAATGCTTAACAATAATCCGCAAGAACGATACGACAAATTATTACTTTCTAATCCTATTCTTTTTCAAAAAGTACCCAAAAAATTCATTGCTTCCTATCTTGGTGTGTCGCGCGAAACCTTGAGTAGATTCAATTCTGGTTCTAAAAAGTGAGTTTCATCACACCAAATTTGTGAGTTTCATCATTTCTTAAAACTGCAAAACATAGTAATTTTGTAACAAATAATAGAACATATGAAATATCTAAAACTCTTAGTATTACTACCTTTGTTATTCTCTAGTTGCAAAAATCAATCGGAAGATAACAACACATCACAAATTAAAAATCAAAAAGAAAAAGTTATGAAAAAAGTATTATTCGTGGTTACATC
>NZ_DQDX01000109.1:0-6119 GCF_003525665.1 Flavobacterium sp. | reverse complement strand
TGTATTATTCGTGGTTACATCTCACGACAAATTAGGAAATACAGGCGAAAAAACAGGATTTTGGACAGAAGAATTAGCTGCACCTTATTACGAATTATTAGATCAAGGAATAGAAATCACAATTGCAACTCCACTTGGCGGACAACCTCCAATTGATCCAAAAAGTGAAGATCCATCGGCTGCAACAGAAGACACAAAACGTTTTGATAAAGATACCGAATTACAAGAAAAATTAAAGAACACAATAAAATTAGCCGATGTAAATCAGGCCGATTACGACGCTGTTTTTTATCCTGGTGGACACGGACCATTATGGGATTTAGCTACAGATAAAAACTCTATTGCTTTAATTGAAGCATTTTATACCAACAACAAACCAGTTGGATTCGTATGTCACGCACCAGCGGTTTTAAAAGATGTAAAAGTTAACGGCGAATTTTTAGTAAAAGGAAAAAAAGTAACTGGTTTTTCTAACACTGAAGAAGAAGCTGTTGGATTAACAAAAGTAGTTCCGTTTTTGCTTGAAGATGTATTGCAAGAAAATGGCGCAACTTATTCTAAAGTTGGAGATTGGCAACCTTATGCTGTAGAAGATGGTTTGTTAATTACAGGACAAAATCCGGCATCGTCACGACTTGTAGCGCAAAAATTATTAAATCAATTAAAATAATACAATGTTAAATTTCGAATTATACAATCCTACCAACTACATTTTTGGAAAAGGACAAACCGAAAAATTATCGAAACTTGTTCCTGCAAATGCTAAAGTTTTGTTGGCTTATGGCGGCGGAAGCATCTTTAAAAATGGTGTTCACGAAGCAGTTACCTCGGCTTTAAAAGATTTTGAAATCATAGAATTTGGCGGAATTGAACCAAATCCGAGATTTGAAACTTTGATGAAAGCCGTTGAAATTATCAAACAAGAAAACATCACATTCATTCTTGCAGTTGGTGGCGGAAGCGTAATTGATGGAGTAAAATTTATTTCGGCAGCGGTTAATTATGAAGGCGATGCGGTTGACATTCTGAAGAAGAGAATTTTATTCACCGATTTGTCAAAAGTGATTCCTTTTGGAACCGTTTTAACTTTACCAGCAACAGGTTCAGAGATGAATTCTGGCGCAGTAGTAACCATCGAGGCAACTCAAGAAAAACTAACGCTTGGCGGAAGTGCTTTGTTTCCGAAATTCTCTATTTGCGATCCAACAGTGATTACTTCATTACCAAAACGTCAAATTCAGAATGGTGTAGTTGACGCTTATACGCACGTCATGGAACAATATTTAACTTATCCACACGACGCACTTTTACAAGATCGTTTTGCAGAAAGTATTTTGCAAACGTTAGTAGAAATTGGTCCAAACGTTGTTGAAAATCCATCCGATTACAAATTGGCTTCCAACTATATGTGGTGCGCAACCATGGCGTTAAACGGATTAATTCAAAAAGGAGTTCCGAGTGATTGGGCAACACACATGATTGGCCACGAATTAACCGCTTTATACGAAATAGATCACGCAAGAACTTTGGCAATTATTGCTCCAAGTTTGTACCGCGTAATGTTTGAAACCAAAAAAGATAAATTGGCACAATACGGCGAACGCGTTTTCAACATCACAGGAAATTCTGTGGAGGAAAAAGCGGAAAAAGCTATTGAAAAAACGGTCGAGTTTTTCCACACGATGGGAATGAAAACCAAACTTTCAGAAAACACCGAAGATTATAAAGACACGGCTGATTTTATTGTAAATCGTTTTACAGAAAGAGGTTGGAAAGGTCTTGGCGAAAAGCAAAATATTACTTCAGAAAAAGTTAGAGAAATAGTTGAGATGAGTTACTGATTTGAAAAAATCAAAACACAAATTCCAAATTCCAAAAACCAAAAGGCGTTCAAGATTTATTTCCTGAACGCCTTTTTTCAAAACCCAAAACAAAATTTTAACTAACAAAACTTATATGATAACAACCTAACAGAAATCATATCAATAATAACGGCGATGTTGTGGTGTTATTGTGCTGAAAATCATAAATATAAGTTAAATTTCAATAGTTTTTAGAAGCTAATCCTGCTTTCCATTACAAGATTGCTTGCAAAAATCTTTTTTTCTAGATCTTAAAAAGTCCCGAAGTTTCGGGATCCGTTGGTCGCTTTTTTAAGATAAGAAAAAATAGCCTTTTACTTCACAATGCTTTTCATTGCACTCAGGGCTAAACTAGTCAGTAATGGTTTGCCAATACCGTAAAAAAAGAGTATTTTTGATTTTTCAAACGATATAGTAATGAATACAAATCCAAAATTTGCAGTAATTGGTGGCGGAAGTTGGGCAACAGCAATTGCAAAAATGCTTTGCGTAAACCTAGACGAAATTGCGTGGTACATGCGCAACCAATCGGCAATTGATCATATAAAAACACACAAACACAACCCTAATTATTTAAGCTCGGTTGAGTTTGATACTAATAAACTTAGGCTAACAGCCGATATTAACGAAGCCGTTGAATATGCCGATTATCTTATTTTCGCCATTCCTTCTGCTTTTTTAAGCACCGAATTAGAGAAATTAACAGTCGATTTAAAAGACAAAGTTATATTTTCTGCCATAAAAGGAATTGTTCCAGAAACGTTCTTGATTGTTGGTGAACATTTTCATAAAAAATATGATATTCCATACGAAAATATTGGTGTAATTACTGGTCCATGTCATGCAGAAGAAGTAGCTCTTGAACGACTTTCGTACTTAACCATTGCGTGCGGCGATGCAACCAAAGCTAAAATTGTTGCTAAAATCTTAGCTGGAAATTACATTAAAACCAAAATCACAGACGACATTATTGGTACAGAATATGCTGCAATGCTTAAAAACATTTATGCCATTGCTGCCGGAATTGCTCATGGTTTAGGTTATGGCGATAACTTTCAATCGGTGATTATGAGTAATGCCATTCGTGAGATGAAAAAATTCATTAGAAAAGTACACAAAATGAAACGTAACATTAATAATTCGGCTTATTTGGGCGATTTATTAGTTACAGGATATTCGGTATTCTCAAGAAATAGAATGTTTGGCAACATGATTGGAAAAGGTTACACCGTAAAATCGGCGATGATGGAAATGTCAATGGTTGCCGAAGGTTATTATGCTGTAAAAAGTGCCTATAAATTAAACCAAGAATACAAAGCTAAAACGCCAATTATTGATGCGGTTTACGAAATTTTGTACGAAGGCAAAGATGCTAAAAGCACGTTTAAAAAACTAACCGATAAATTAGATTAAAATGAGCGAACGTTGGAAATATCAATTAAAAATGGGTGGCTTTTGGGGTGTTTTTATGGTTGTTTTCATGACCTTATTTGAGCTTAAAGAAAAAACTATTTCGCAACAACTATCTGACAATAATTTCTATGTAAGAGCCGTTTCTTATATTGTGATAGGCATCTTCGTTTTAGGATATTTTAGCTGGAAAGAAAAGGTTAAAAGAGAGAAAATTGATAAGCAATAGGTAATATGGGTGGCGAATTAGTAGAAAAGCTAAATTTTTTCATCACTAAAAATAAATTTTCTGACTCTGAATGGTTGAAAAGAGGACTGAATCCAAGTGATGATAATTTATGTAACACAATGAATTCAATTTTCAATGATTGTGCAAAATCACTAATAATTGAAGTTCAGAAAGAATTTAATCCTAAAGTAATTAAGTCAATTTTAAAAAACTATTTATTAAAATTTGACAAAAAAATATATGACACAGAAGAGAGAGAATTTATATGTGATTATTTTGAAGAATTGTCAAAAATAGTTAATGTAAAATTTAATAATGAACTAAACTCTTGGCTTTACGGTTCTTTATTGAATGAATTGATAAAGTTTACTTCACTCTTCAAAAGTTCTGAAAAAGTCATAGAAACATTATCCCAACAATGTACAAAATGCAAAACAGAACTCAACACAATAATTCTTGAGAAACAAGACGATATTCCTGATTCTTGTTATAACATTATAAAATGTAAATCTTGTGGTGAATTTAATTTGATTGAAAAAGGCCCAAAAGTTAAGAATTTTCGTTATGAAAATTACGAGCTAATTGAAGAATTAAATAAAGAAGATTTTAGCAGAGAACAAGCTGAAATTAGATTGAAACAAATTCAATATTTCAGAAAATAATTACCTCACAATAACTCCATCAACAAACAAAATTGGCACTTCTTCAACGTAATCTGGTGTGATGGTTTGAGCGCGGAAAATGAATTTTTTGTCATATAAAGTACTTCCTATGAAATACGTGACCATGAATTCGTTGTTTAAACGAAGTACACTATTTTCTATCATTTCTACTTTTACTACGGAAACGGCTGGAACTTTAATGAATGCGTGACGCAAGAGCGACGTTTTTTTCATTTCTCCATCTATAGTTCCAAATGCTTTAGAAACTACCATTACGCTGTCTAAATCGTAGTCAGAATCGTTTACTAAATACACGTACCAAACTTTCTCCATGAAGTCGTCGCTCCATTCTTGAACGGCTGCAAGGAATACGTTTTCTACTTCTGGTATGGTGATGTCTGATTTCATGGGATTGTTGATTTTTGATTAACGATTTTTGATTTCTAGATTTACTTCTAAAATCAAAAATCGTTAATCTTAATTCTCAAATCATTATATACTTGATTTAAATTGCTCAAGGAAACGAACGTCATTTTCGAAAAACATTCTAATGTCGCCGATTTGGTGTAATAACATTGCGATACGTTCAACTCCCATTCCGAAGGCGAAACCTGAGAATTCATCTGGATTGATGCCACAGTTCTTTAGAACATTTGGATCTACCATTCCGCAACCTCCAATTTCTAACCAACCTGTTCCTTTGGTAATTCTGTAATCGGTTTCGGTTTTTAAACCCCAATAAATATCAATTTCGGCGCTTGGTTCTGTAAACGGAAAGTAACTTGGTCGCAAACGGATTTTAGATTTTCCGAACATTTCTTTAGTGAAATATAGAAGAGTTTGTTTTAAATCGGCAAATGAAACGTCTTTGTCAATATACAAACCTTCCACTTGATGGAAAATACAGTGTGAACGTGATGAAACCGCTTCGTTGCGGAAAACTCTTCCCGGAGAAATCGTACGAATAGGCGGTTTGTTGTTTTCCATATAACGCACTTGCACTGATGATGTGTGCGTACGCAACAAAACATCTGGATTGGTTTGGATGAAAAACGTGTCTTGCATGTCACGTGCCGGATGATATTCTGGCAAGTTTAACGCGGTGAAATTATGCCAATCGTCTTCAATTTCTGG
This sequence comes from Flavobacterium sp., assembly GCF_003525665.1. GTDB lineage: Bacteria > Bacteroidota > Bacteroidia > Flavobacteriales > Flavobacteriaceae > Flavobacterium. The sequence goes on along the minus strand of NZ_DQDX01000109.1, from coordinate 822 downwards.
GCCTTCAGAAACGTTGAATCCTATGGTTGAAAAGATATCAATAATTTGATTTTTAACCAATGAAATAGGATGACGAGAACCAATAACCAAAGGCTCGCCTGGACGAGATAAATCGCCATAAATACCTTTAACTTCTTCCTTGCTTTCTAGCTCGTCTTGAATGGTTTTTACGCGTTCTTCAGCAACAGATTTCAAGGTATTGATTACTTGTCCGAAGTCTTTCTTTTGGTCGTTAGGTACATTCTTGAACTCGGCAAAAAGTTCTTTCAACAATCCTTTGCTCCCTAAATATTTTATACGAAACGTTTCTAACGCCTCTTTATCTATAGTATTGAATGCCTTAGCTTCTTCTATGTGTTCTTTAATCTTATCTATCATCGGTCTGTCTTTGAAGGTGCAAATTTAAGGAAAAGTTGCGAGTTGCGGGTTGCGAGTTTGAAGTTTTTTAAAATGGCACTTTTTCAATATAATTATCTATTCTAGAGAGCAAATCTTTTTCTTTTTCAGTGAATAAAATATTTTTATGGAATCTTATATATTCGAAAAGTAATTTCATTTCCGTAAAATTCCAATCAAAATCTTTGTTAAGAGTGAATTTTAAATCATTAACAAGAATGATAATTTCAAAATTAAAATTTGATTTAACAGATGTATTTCTAATTTGTACTTCAATATTGTCAATGTTTGTTTCAACATTATGTTCATTTGACCCTTTGAAATAAATGATTTTAACTAAATTAGAATCAGAGAAAAAGTCTGCAAAGGAAAATATTTTTTTTTAAATTATTTTTTATTAAAAAATAAAGATTTTTTTTTTTTTTT
>NZ_DQDX01000108.1:16839-21901 GCF_003525665.1 Flavobacterium sp. | reverse complement strand
GAATTGGGTTGAAGTGCAATTCCTGTGAAGCCACTTTTTGCAGCAACATTCAATCCGTTTTCTATAGTTTCTCGGTCTTCAAATCCTGGTTCGCCAAGTGAAACGCTGCTGTCAAACCAACCTTGAGAAATCAATAAATCGGATTGCTTTAGTTCTTCAAAATCATCAGCTTTTGAAAGGTTTTGACCTATCTTTTCTATAGTTCCATTGTTGATTTGTACATCAACCACTTGGTTGTGAAACGGACTTTTTGGGTCTATAATCTTGGCTTCTCTGATGATTATTTTCATTTTACAAATTTTTGAATTAAAACTTCCAATGCAACAAAAAGTAGTGCTAAAATAACAAACCATTTCCAAATCTGATTGTCGGTTCTGTTGGTTTGTAAAGTGTCAAATAAAGAATCTACGTTGCTTATTTCTTTAAAATCACTTGCTGCATCGGGATTGGCATTCGTTAAATTACTTTCGGTTCTATTGTAATTAAAACTTATGTTTTCTTCTAATTTATCGTTGTTAAAAACACCAAAATTTCCGGCGTCTTTCGGATTATCATTGAACGTTAGTTTAACTTTATTGTTCAGTATTTGTTGTACAGGAATAAAGCTTTCTGTTGCGTTTTTTACATTAACAATTTCGTCTTTACTCAATAAAGTTTCCATAATTAATGGTTTGCTTTCTCCAATAATTGTGGCGTTAATTCCAGCTTTCTGAGCATTTTGAGCCATGTTATAAAACGTTGGAACAATAATTGGCGAATTCTGAAAATTACTGTTCACTTTATTGATTTCTCCAGCAAATACATAAACTGAGGAAACACTATTTTGAATAGCACTTAAAAAAGGCGTTTGATCGCTGTAACCCAAAACCATTGGCGCTGAATTATTTATTTCGAATGATTTTTTTGTATTTGGATATTGAAAATTATCTACTTTTTTCTCGAAAACACCACTAAATAAAGGATGACTAAAATTGATTTTGGTAATCATCTTTTCAGTAGTTCCTAACTCATTAAATTTGAATGCTCCAAAATTAGCAAGGAAACTATTTAAGTTTGATGTCGAACTTTCTGAACTCGGAATTAATATTACATTTCCGCCTTTTTCTACAAATGATTTCAAGGTTGTTTGCAACGCTTGCGGAATTTCTTTCAACTCATTTAAAACAATTGCATCTTGTTTGTCAATCAAATTATAATCTAATGTTTGCAATGAAAAATTAGAATAATTAAATTCATCCGAAGTATAAATTCTTGATAAAAAATTACTTTTTTCAACTTCACCAATACTTATTACATTGCTTTTTTCGGGTTTTGAAATACTAAAATAATAGTTGTTGTCATATTCCAATCCGTTATCAGAAATGGTTACATAACCATGAAAATCTTCTTTCGGAATAGTAAAATTAATAGTTTTATTTTTTGATTCAAAATTAACTAAGGTTTTAGCAGTCAATTTGTTATTGTTGTAAAGTGCAATTGGAATATCCTTAAAATCTTCTCCAAAAGCATCGAGTTTTACTCCAATTTCATAAAAATTATCTAAAACCTGATTCACATAAACACTGTCAATTGCAATATTATCGGTTTTTTCGGCTTCGGGAATTATGAAATATAAATTCTTGTCGTCTTTACTATTTTTTAGCTGATTAGGTTGTAATCCAACGGCATCTGTAATCACAACAATATCTTTGTCAAATGCCGATTTGTGCGCTTTAATTTTCGCTAAAAGATTATCCAATTGAAAAGGAGATGCACTGTATTTTAAATTTTGAAGTTCTTTTTGAATCGATTTAATGTCGGTATTCCAATAATTATCTGAACAAGTTATTAAAGAAAAATTGGCATTTTCTGGAGTGTTTTCAAGTAAATCCTGAACAGCTCGTTTCAGTAATTCGCCTTTTTTACCTTTGGCTTGCATGCTAAAAGAATTGTCTAAAATGATGTACAATTCGTTCGTTGCATTTTTACTGTCTTTGGCTTTAAAAAAAGGTTGAGCGAAAGCTAATATTAGAAAGGCCAACAACAATAATCGTGTAGCAAGCAATAAATATTTTTTAAGTTTTGAACTTTTACGCGTTTGAATAGCAAGTTCCTTTAGGAATTTTACGTTCGTGAAATATTCGGTTTTAAATTTACGTAATTGAAAAAGATGAACCAGAATTGGAATTACCAATAAAAATAGGAAGTAGAGAATTTCTGGGTGTTTAAATTGCATTCTTACAAAGATTTACTTCACAGGTGTATATTTTGGATACTTTGGGTTGTTTTTTCAATTGTCAAAAATACATTTTTTTTGGCACAAAAACCTATCACTTAAAGAATTTGTTGCCAATAATTATTCGTCTTTAGATGTGGTATCTTTTAGTGTAAATGGATAATCTCCAAACAAAGCCGACAGTCGTTTCATCTGAAAAGTTTGGCGAGTAAATTTATTAGAAAGCGCAATAATTACTGTATTTTCTTTTCGTAAATTGATGTAACTTGAAGTATTTCCATGCCACCAACCGTTGTGATAAAACAGCTTTTGACCAGTTTCCCATTCGCGCATTCTTATTCCTAATCCGTAATTTTTCTCGCCTCGACTTTCATAACTGTAACCTTTAAAAACTTGGTCGGCTAATTTCTTACTTATAAAATCGGGCGAATTTCTAGCCAAATCAAATTTTAATAAATCGCGAGGTGTAGAATAAATATTTTTATCGCCATAAACCGCATCCAAAAAATCAAAAGGATATTTTACATAGTTGTATTTGTACGATGGCGTTGCTTTTTCCTTTGGTGTATTTTCGTCAAAAACAAAAGTATTTTTCATGTCTAAAGGTTCGAAAATTATTTTCTTCATCGCCTCAGCATATTTCATTTTGGTCACTTTTTCAATTATTAAAGCTAGTAAAGCATAATTGGTGTTGTTGTAACTAAAATGAGTGTCGGTTTTTGTTTCTAATTTTATGTCTTTTGTGATAATTACGTTTAATAAATCGGTATTCGTTAACGTTTTATCTCTTCCCCAAATAGCTTTATCATCGCAAAAATAATTGTATTTTTTCATGCCGCTTCTGTGGTTTAAAAGTGTTCTTATCGTTACATCTGGATACGGAAAACCTTCAAATAGTGTTGTTAACTTTTGGTCTAAACTAATTTTTTTTGCATCGATTAATTTTAAAATGGCAGCAGCAGTAAGCACTTTTGTTACAGAAGCAATATGAAGCGGAGTTTCTGGCGAGTTTAAAATATTATTTTCTTTATCTGCATAACCATCGTATTTTTCATAAATGATTTGGCCGTTTTTAGCCACTAGAAAACTTACATTTTCAAAACCTCTTCCGAAATTGTTTTCGAAAAAACCTTCAATTTGTCTTTTTTTGGTAGTAGTATAAGTTGCAGAAAGTCTCGGCAATGAATCTTCTAAAGGAAGCATTGCATATTCTAAATCGCTTTTTCTTTTGGAGGATTTTGTGTTTTTATCATCATTTTTACAGCTAAATAGAAGCAAAAAAGTAAGTGTAAAAAGTAAGTATTTTGGTAATCGAATTGGAGTCATTAGTATTTTGGTTGGAAAACAAATATATAAAACAATAAATCAAACAAATGGAACAAAATGTTATAATAATTATAAAATTATCAACAGTTTCTTGCAATTATTTGAAATTCAGCAAATAATCATAAATTTAATTTTAGGTTAAAAGTTTTGAAAACGTTTTCGTTAATGCTACTTTTGAAGCGCAATAAAAATAGCATATCATGAAGTTCGGAATCGTTAAAGAAAGAAAAAATCCACCAGATAGAAGAGTCGTTTTTACTCCAGAAGAATTAGTTCGATTAAAAATAGAGCATCCAGAAGCTGAAATCAAAGTTGAAAGTTCTGACATTAGAGTTTTTTCTGATGAAGAATATTCTAATTTAGGTTTAGAAGTTGCAACAGATATGACTGATTGTGATGTGTTGTTTGGTGTAAAAGAAATCCCGGTTGATGCATTAATTCCGAATAAAAAATATTTTTTCTTTTCGCATACAATTAAATTTCAGCCCTATAATAGAAAATTATTACAAGCGATTTTAGAGAAAAATATTGAACTATATGATCATGAGACGATTGTAGATGCCAAAAATAAACGTCTTATTGGTTTTGGAAGATATGCCGGAATTGTTGGTGCTTACAACGGTTTTAGAGGTTTCGGAATTAAATATGAGTTGTTTAATTTGCCAAAAGCAGAAACTTTAAAAAGTAAAGACGATTTAATTGTTCGATTAAGAAGGCAAACGCTACCTAATATTAAAATTGTACTTACAGGTCACGGAAAAGTAGGAATGGGCGCAAAAGAAATTCTTGACGGAATGAAAATTAAAGAAGTTCAAGTCGACGATTTTTTAACAAAAAAATATTCGGAACCAGTTTATACTCAAATTGATGTTCTTGATTATAACAAACGATTAGACGGACAAGTTTTAGACAATACCGATTTCTATAAAAATCCGCAAGAATATACATCAGATTTCGAGCGCTTTTCGCAAGTTGCCGATATTTTCATGGCCGGACATTTTCACGGTAACAATGCACCCGATATTTTAACTCGTGAAATGTTGGTTTCTGCAAAAAACAAAATTCAAGTTGTTGCTGATATTTCATGTGATGTTGATGGACCAATTGCTTGTACAATCAAAGCATCGACTATTGCCGATCCGTTTTTTGGATATTTGGCAGGTGAAAATAAAGAAGTTCCTTTTACACATCCAGGTTCAATTATGGTAATGTCTGTGGATAATTTGCCTTGCGAATTGCCAAAAGACGCTAGTGAAGGTTTTGGAGAAATGTTTATGCAACATGTAATTCCAGCTTTTTTCAACAACGATAAAGACGGAATTTTACAACGTGCAAAAATGACAGAAAACGGTCAGTTAACTGAAAGATTTAAGTATTTACAAGATTATGTTGATGGAAAATAGATTCTTTTATTTTACCATCATTTCATTATAGTAAAGTAAAGTCCCGATTGTTGTCGGGATTTTTTATTTCATAAAATTGGCTATATTTGAATTTACTGATTTGATAAAACTCCATAAA